>DBXA01000187.1:0-3789 GCA_002309235.1 Christensenella sp. UBA1224
AGGTATACCGCTGGATCGGCGGCGATCACCCAAGGGATACCGCAAACGCGGCATTAGAGGCATTGTCGCAGGGTTATACCGCTGTCAAGATGAACGGAACGGACGAGCTGAAATGGATCGATACCTATCAGAAGCTCGATGAGACAGCGGAACGCGTGGAAGCGATACGCAAGGCCGTGCCTGAGATGGGCATCGCGGTCGATTTCCACGGGCGGGTTCACAAAACCATGGCCAAACAGCTGATGAAGCTGCTTGAGCCTTACAGGCTCATGTTTGTGGAAGAACCCGTGCTTTGCGAAAATGAGGAGGAATTCCTGGAGCTTTCGCGAAGCATCAGCATCCCTATCGCGACAGGAGAGCGGAATTTTACCCGTTGGGGCTTCAAGAATATGTTAAAGCGCGGAGGCGTAGATATCCTGCAGCCGGATGTCAGCCATGCCGGAGGGATACTGGAGACGAGAAAGATCGCCGCAATGGCCGAAGCCTTCGATGTTTCCATTGCCCC
The DNA here is from genome assembly GCA_002309235.1 of Christensenella sp. UBA1224. Taxonomy (GTDB): domain Bacteria; phylum Bacillota; class Clostridia; order Christensenellales; family Aristaeellaceae; genus UBA1224. Next base: position 506 of record DBXA01000187.1, read on the forward strand.
GCACTGCCCGCTTGGGCCGATCGCCCTCGCAGCCTGCCTGCAGGTGGATTTCTGCTCACCGAACGCGTTCATCCAGGAGCAGTCTGCAGGGATCCATTACAACGAAGGCTATGATCTGCTCAACTACCTGAAGAATAAAGAGATATTCATCTATAAAAATGGCTATTGCGGCCTTCTGACCAGACCCGGCCTTGGTGTAGAGATCGACGAAGATTACGTCCGGAAGATGGCACTTGAAGGACACAACTGGCATAACCCTGTCTGGCGTGACAGCGATGGCTGTATCGCCGAATGGTAAGGGAATGGATATCTGAAGTGATCCGAAATCCTGAGCATACAAAAAGCACCGGCAAAAGCCGGTGCTCATTTGTTTCTAAGATCAGAAACGGGCTGCGCGCTGCTTGTCATAGCAATCGCGGCAGTATACCGGACGATCTCCACGGGGCTGGAAAGGAACCTGGGTGGGCTTTCCGCAGCCATCGCAGATCACATCGTACATAACGCGCTCAGCATTGCGGTTCTGGCCATTGGCAGCACGGCGGGCAGCACGGCAGGCCGGGCAGCGGCTGGGCTCATTCTGGAAGCCCTTGTCAGCATAGAACTGCTGTTCGGAAGCGGTGAAAACGAACTCGTTGCCGCACTCACGGCAGGTCAAAGTCTTGTCCTGATACATGGAATAATACCCTCCTCAAATGTAGCGCCCTTTTTGGTACATGAGCGTCTGAAGCCGTCCTGTGTGTGGTGATAACGAGGTGTTTTGAGCCTTCCATGCATCCACTCAACCGGAGCAGGTAACCAGTAGCCGATTCCAACGGGCTTATATGATTATAACACATTCATGCCGAAAGTAGTACACATTTCCGACTTATCAATTAAAATTTACATATGTTTTACTTGCGTTTCGGTCTGAAGCTTCTCCTGCGAGGTCTTTCATTCCTTGACGAAGTTTTTTTCCTGGCCGATTCATCTTCCTCAGGAGCATATGCTTCTTCCGCAACCTCTTCAAGGGAGATATCCTCATTGGTATCGCCGTCTGTGCCGGGATCATCGAGAACGGAGAGATCTTCCTCAAAAACATCTCCCGGATCTTCATCCTTTATTTCCGGCTGCTTTTCGGCCGGCTTTCTCTCCGGCCCGCGTTTATCAGCCTTCTGGACCTCGTCAAGGCTGAATTCCTTTATATCGTAGGTATCATCCTTGTTGCGAAGGCGTACCCTTACCCTTTCCCGGATCACGAATATCTCGCTGACAGTACCGATGCCATCCGGTGTTATCACCTCAGCTCCGACTCTCGGCACTCTCCTGAGGGTCTGTTCATAATAATCCAGCTCATACCTGAGGCAGCACATGAGCCTGCCGCATTGTCCCGAGATCTTGATCGGGTTCAGAGAAAGATTCTGCTCCTTTGCCATTTTGATCGACAGCGGCTGGAAATCCCCCAGGAAAGCATTGCAGCACACAGGACGCCCGCAAATGCCAAGGCCGCCCAGCATCTTAGCCTCGTCCCTTACACCGATCTGTCTGAGCTCTATCCTCATCTTGAAGATCGAGGCAAGATCCTTGACAAGATCCCGGAAATCCACCCTGCCGTCTGCGGTAAAGTAGAAGATGATCTTACTGTTGTCGAATGTGTATTCCACATCGATAAGCTTCATATCGAGCTTATGAGCGATTATCCTTTCCTTGCAGATCGGGATAGCTTCTTTTTCCCTGCGTTCATTGTCATTTGCCCTTTTGATATCCTCCCCGGTAGCGGCCCGGATAACTCTCTTGAGAGGCTGGACGATCTGGTCATCCGTGACCTCTCTCGCGCTGGTCACGACCTCACCAAGCTCCAGTCCCCTTGTCGTTTCCACAACTACATACTCGCCGGGCCTGGGCCATACGCCGCTCGGATCAAAATAATACACTTTCCCGGCTTTTTTAAAGCGAACCCCTAATACAGTTATCATTTGATTTCATCCTTCCGCTGCCCTGATCAGAAGCGTGTCCAGTACATATTGCCACGTCACATTGCTCCTGAGCATCGAGCGAGCTTCACAGACCGCATCCAAAAGTGCGATCCCGGCTTTGTTATCGTTCTTTAACAGCTTTCGTCCCAGTATTTCAAAACAATAGAGCGCATCCTGCGCATCCGCTTTATCACAGCGCACCGCTTTGGCAGCAGCGGCGATGCCTTTTCCTTCCCTTATGAAGGTCAACGCTTTCATTGCGTTTAAATAGATCTCTCTGGATTGTGAACCGTTCTCTATCAAAGAAAAAGCACGCCCGGGCAAACCCGCCGCAAGCTCAAGGATCCATTCCATATCCTGCGCAGGCACTCTTCCTTCCAGGACCCGCTCACGGATCACCCGGTCCCCGACAGGCGAAAACTGAACCGGCATGCACCGTGATACAACGGTCGGCAGAAGCTGTGAAACATTTTCGGCGCATAATATAAAAACGGTATTGGGAGGCGGTTCTTCCAGCGTCTTTAAAAGCGCGTCCTGGGCATCGGCATTCATTTTTTCCGCCCGACGGCAGATGACGCACCTTTTTCCTCCGGATGAAGAACTGTCTGACAGGGCAAAAGCTATGTTCCTGACATTTTCAACCCGTATCTGCGTGCGGCCTTCATCCACATCAAGGTAATAGATGTCGCTGTGCCCCTGCCATTCGGCAAAACCTCTGCAGCTTTCACACGTTCCGCACGGGCGGCTTTCCTCTGGCCCTGTGCAGTATAATGCGCGTACACAAATATCTGCCATGGTCTTTTTCCCGGACCCGGCAGGACCTGTAAACAAATAAGCATGAGAGACCCGCCCTGATCCGAATGCCTTACGAAGATTCTCGATCAGGGCAGGTCTCGCTACGAAATCGTCAAACCGCAAATCCCGATACCCATTCACATCTTGACAAACTGTTCAACATTAAGTACGAATACCGTCGCGCCGCCAACCATAACTTCTATCGGATACGGTACATAAACCCCTGTCGAACCCGCGGTCGGAGCCGGAGCGGTCGCTATCTGCTTACGGCTCTTACAGACCTTTTCAATCACCTTCATGGCAGAATCGAACTTCTCTTCATCGACACCTACGAGAAGAGTCGTATTCCCGGCGCGGAGGAAACCGCCTGTCGTAGCCAGTTTTGTAACGCCGAAGCCTTCATTCATCAGATTGCTGACGAGACGGGAGGCATCCTCATCCTGTACGATCGCAATGATAAGTTTCATATTCACCCCTCCTTTTTAACAGTATAAGCGAAATTATCCTAAAATGCAAGAGAAACATTCCGTTTCCGGA
>DBXA01000187.1:3868-20053 GCA_002309235.1 Christensenella sp. UBA1224
ATCGATTTCATCAATGTATATCTGGTCCTGTAATCCTTTGCGCATTCAAAAGAACGCTTCAGCAGATCCTTGTCTATGCCGATCTCCTCCGGAAGCAAAGGCCCTCCCAACTTGGTGATCGCCTCTTCTATCCTGCGCTTGTCAGGAAGACGGGATATTTCTTCTTGAATCTCGCCAAACCGGGTTTTGATCCTTCTTACTCTGCGCCTCACTTCTGCCTCATCCAGGAAATCGCCTTCATTTTCACTCATGATCACATCAGCGGAAGCTTTGCCGTAATGTTCGTACATAAAGGCGATCCTCTCGTCCCTGGTCGGATTTGCCGAGACTGCTTTTTCCTCATCAAATGCCGAAGGATCAAGCTGCGCGAAGCGCTCAAACAAAGGCCAGACCATCAATGTCGCCACACCGACAGCCGTTCCGTGTCTGGCAGGCTTTTTCTTTCCTGCGATCAGCTGCATATCCCAGTAATGGACGAAAGAATGCTCGACCGATGCAACTGCTCTTGTATTGCCTATCACCATGATCGTCATGCCGGCAAGTATCAGGGCTTCTGTCAGCAGTCTTGTCCCCTTTTCTGTTTTCTTCACAATCTCATCGATATTATCGAGCAGCTTATCCGCGGCATCTATTGCAAGCTTGCAGCAGGCAGGGCAGCATATCTCATCATTTACGATGTTCCCGATGACCCAATCCGCTTTCGCTATGTATTTTCCAAGCACGTCTCCGACACCCGAAAGGTACATATCAAGCGGCGCTTTGCGCATGATATCGATATCGCACATGATGATATCGGGACATACCGCAGGCGCGTTGATCTTAAGACCTCGGAACAGGAGCGGGGCAACGGTCGATGTGTAACCATCCATGGAAGGAGCCGTTCCGAAAGCAACAAAGGGTTTTCGGGTATTCGCGGCAACGATCCTCGTGATATCCGTTACGCTGCCGGAGCCGCATGAGATCAAAAAATCCGTGTCAAGCGTCAACGAAAGAAGGACTTCACCGACAGCCGTCTCATCCGGCTCCATATCTCCTTCCCTTTCGACCACACATCTGATCACCGTAAATCCGTTGTTCTTCAATTCCTCTTCGGCATCTTTTCCGGCTATCGGATACGTGTTCTTATCGGCAACGAGAACGCACTTTTTGCCTTTGATCCGTTTCTGAACAGCACCGGGCAGCTTATGGATCAGGCCTGTACCTATATAAACATCTACCTTTGGTTCCTCGTGCCTGCAGCCGCAGGAACAATCGATCTCAGGAAGACATAGCCTTCCCTCTTCATCATAATAGATATCAGCCATAAATACACCTCCGTTACAGTCAGATTCTATCACATGCTGTTATTAACCGTCAAATGGCCGATCCTGCGTTTTCAGCTGAACAGACTGATCTGGCTCGTCTCAGGCAGATCTCCAAGGATCCCTGCCTTGACAAAGGCTTCGATCGTCGAAGGCTGTATCCCTCTCATGCGCATATCTTCTTTTGATATAAACCTGCTGTTTCCCCGCTGCCCGGCATAGGTAAGGGCAGCCTGCAGGCCCATATTGTCAAGAGAAGAGATCGGCGGAAGTATTTTTTTGCCGTCGAGCAGCAGGAATTTCTCGGGATCGGATGCGTATATGTCGACCGGCAAAACCTTGATGCCCCGCAGAGACATCTCCAGAAGCATATAGAGCATATTCAGTTTTCCGGATTTTGTGTTTCTCTCTTCCATGTCCAATTCCTCTATCTCGGCGATCTTGGCTCTGATAGATTCTATGGAGCAGACCATATCCGTACCGCTGAAATCCGCTGCGTTGCGCTTCAGCCAGCAGGTATAGTATTCCGCAGGATAAAACATTTTAAAATACGCGATCCTCAAGGCATACGTCACATATGCCACAGCATGCGCCTTCGGAAACATATACTGGATCTTATTGCAGCTGTCTATGAACCACTGTGGTACGTTGTGCTCCTTCATAGCCTCAAGCATTTCAGGTTTAAGCCCATCACCCTTCGCTGCTTTGCCTTTACGTACAAATTCCATCGTATCAAAAGCGACCTTGTTGGGGACACCGTATTCTATAAGCTGGTTCATGATGTCATCTCTTGTACAGAGACATTTATTCAAAGGAACAATGTGGTCGCGAACAAGATCCTGGGCATTGTTGAGCCAGACATCCGTACCGTGCGACAAACCGGATATCCTGATCAGTTCTTCCATCGTCGTCGGCTTTGTATCCATCAGCATGCCGCGTGTAAAATTCGTCCCGAATTCAGGAACGCCGAGCGTACCTGTTTCAAGGCCTGTCTGTTCTTTCGTAAGGCCCATGCTTTCCGGCCCAGCAAACAACTCCATCACCTTTTTGAATATCTCGGGATCGTTCAGCGGGACCTGTTTGGGCGGGATCCCCGTCAGATCCTCCAGGTCCTTGAGCATTGTCGGATCATCATGGCCAAGCATATCGACTTTGACCAGAACATCATGCATCGAGTTAAAATCATAATGGGTCGTGATAAATTCCGAATTAAGATCGTCTGCAGGATGCTGGATCGCGGTAAAGTCGTAGATGTCGTAGCCATCCGGACACAGGACCATCCCGCCGGGGTGCTGCCCAGTGGAACGCTTGACGTCGACGATCCCCGCTGCCAGCCTTTTTTTCTCGGCTTCGCAGACGATCCTTCCCTGCTCTTCAAGGTATTTGCAGACATACCCATAGGCCGTCTTCTCTGCAATAGTAGTGATCGTCCCTGCCCGGAAAACTTTTCCTTTTCCAAAGAGAGATTCAATAAAATGCTGGCCTGTCTGCTGGTACTCTCCGGAAAAATTCAAGTCTATATCGGGCACTTTATCTCCTTTGAAGCCAAGGAAGACCTCAAACGGGATATTATAGCCGTCCTTATTCATCAAAGTCCCGCACAAAGGACAGTTTTTCGCCGGAAGATCCATACCGCAGGTATACTGCGGCGGAACATCGAACTCCACATGCTTGCAATTTGGGCACACGTAGTGAGCGGGAAGGGCGTTGACCTCTGTGATATCAGCCATAAACGCGACAAGCGAAGAGCCGACCGAGCCGCGCGAACCTACCAGGTACCCGTTGCGGTTCGACTCCTCCACCAATTTGACAGCTATATCGTATAACGTTGAAAAACCATAACCGATGATCGAATTCAGCTCTTTATCCAGCCTTTTTTGGACGATCTCAGGCAGCGGATCGCCATATATCCTGTGCGCCTTCGTACTCACCCTGGTACGGATATCATTTTCCGCATCCGGCCAGAATGGCTGGAACGTTTCCTTCCCTTCCGGATGGATCGGAAACAGATTGATCTGTTCAACAGACTCCGCAATGGCATTGGGTGTTTCGATAACGACGCGTTTCGCCTCTTCATCACCGAGATAGGAGAATTCCTCCAGCATTTCCTCCGTAGTCCGGAGATACAAGGGAGGCTGTATCGCCGCGTCTTCAAACCCTTTTGCAGCCATAACGATAGCCCTGAACACGCCGTCCCGCGGTTCCATAAAATGTACATCGCCGGCAGCGGCGACGGGTTTTCCCAGATCCCTGCCGAGCTTCAGGATATGCCTATTGATGTCCCTGAGTTCTTCTTCATCCTTTACCGTGCCTTCTCTGACAAGGAAACCGTTGTTTCCGACAGGCTGTATTTCAAGGTAGTCATAAAAAGAGGCTATGGAACGCAGGTCATCTTCGGCTTCACCCCTCAGAACGGCACGGTACAATTCACCGGCTTCACATGCAGAGCCGACGATCAGATTGCTTCTGTATTCGTTGATAAGGTGCCTGGGCATACGCGGTACCTTGTTAAAGTAATTTACCTGGCTTTCACTGACAAGGCGGTTGAGGTCAGTCATCCCCTGCTGGTTTTTCGCAAGCAGAATGATATGATAGCTTGTCCCGCCTTTATCGTCGGAAAAGAGCGCGTTCAGATCTGTCAGCTTCTCCGCTTTTTCACAAGCCTTTTCTTTCAGCGCCCGAAAAAGTGCCATTCCCAATGCTCTTGCCTTAGACGGGGTATTGTCGCTGCTGTTGTACGGTATTTTCAGGTGTTTGCAGATAGCACCGATCCTGTGTGATTTCTGTTCGGGGTAAACATTGCGCACGAGAGGCATGGTATCGAGCAGCGGATAGTTGAATGCGATGCCGCACTTCTGATAGTCTCTCTTAAGGAACCCGATCGCATTTTGCCCATTGTGCATGCAGAGCACTGCGCCCTGGCAGAATTTCGCGAACCTGGGGAGCACCTCTTCAATTCCGGGCTTCCCTGCAACGAAGGTATTGTTGATCCCCGTTGCCGATATCACACTGTCTGCGATGGGTGTACGCGGATCGATAAGCTCACTGAAGGCGGCAGTCTCTTTGCCTTTTTCGAACCTGACGGCGTTCAGAAGGAAAATGCCGTCCTTATTCAGCCTCCCGCCGGATGTCTCCAGCTGAACCGCGACAAAAGCGGCATCCGACATAGAACGCATATCCGGATACTTTACGATCTGGGCTGCGTCGTCTATAAGATAGCCCTCACAGCCCGGGATCAGCTTGATCTTATTCTGCTTTGCTGCGGCAAAAGCCTGCGGGAAGGCCTGAAGGACGCCGTGGTCTGTTATGGCGACCGCTTTATGGCCCCATTCGGCGCAGCGTTTTATCAGATCCGCAGGACTGGCAACAGCATCCATTGTCGACATTTTCGTATGCATATGGAGTTCCACACGCTTCTCCGGGGAATCATCCATCCGTTTGGGCGGTTTGTCTGCAGTATTGACGTCCGTCACATGCAAGATGTTTTCATGTGAGAAAGTATCAAACTCGTAATTGCCGCGGACTTTGACCCATTCACCCTTCTTCAGGGTTTCGCGGATCTTCTCTTCACGTGAGGAAAGATCACCTTCCCCATGCTTTGCCGACAAGAAAAGCTTGCAGTTTACCGAATTCGTATAATCCGTCAATGCAAACAAAACGATCCGGGATGAACCGGTTTTGGGTACTTTTATCTCACATTCGAGCACTTCGCCGCAGACGACGGCCCTTCCGGTATCATCCGTAACGGAAAGGATCGGTATCGGTTCTTCTGCTATTGTTTTTCCGTAGGGCACGTTCGTTTTCTTTTTCTCATTTTCCCGCGGTTCAGCAGAAACCTTGGCAGCCGTCAAAGCAGCGATAAGTGATTCATCTTCCCTGCGTTTTTCCTCAATAGCCCTGATGGCAGCCTGTTCATCATTTCTCTCTGAAATCCTGACTGCGGTTTCAAGGCCAAACAGGTCGTGAATGATATCTCTGAGCAATGCTTCTGCATTGCGCGATCTGAGGTATCTTGCGCCGATCTTTCCGTTTACATTCAGACAAACGGTATCTCCGCTCAGCACAAGTGTCTCTGCACAGTCCATATCGATATAGGGACGCACACCCGGATTGACAGTGAGGAGTCTCTTTGCAATCTGCGGGAGATATTTATTCGGATCGGATCTGAAATCATCCGCAAGGGCAGCATAGCGCATGCTTATTTCCGTATTGACGTTAGAAAAGCCTTTTCCGATAGCATCAGAAAGCTGCTCCTCTTCACGATCATTCAAAAGACGTGATGCAGATAAAAACACCCTCATCCTCTTTCCGTCTTTTGAGACCAGTACCTTCTCTAAAGAAACAGCATGCGCGAGCCCGCTGTCCAAAGGACGAATAAGCTCGCGCCACATTTCCATTGTTTATCGCAACCTCACTGTTTTTTGTAACCTCGCTCATAAGCGATCTTGAATATGCCTTCTATCAGTATCCCGGCCAGATCCCCTTTGACTCTGCCGGCCGATTCCCCGTTCACAAACAGAACACCGCTGTCAGGAGCACCCCCGGCGATCCCGATATCCGCACCTTTCGACTCCCCGGGACCGTTTACCACACAGCCCATGACCGCAGCATGGATCGGGATATTGATATCTTTTGTCGCTTCCCGCACTTTTTTTGCAATGCTCTCCACATCGATACCCGTACGTCCGCATGTCGGGCATGAAGTTATCTCAACGTAGTCTTTCCTGAGCCCGACAGCTCTTAAGATATCGATCGCAGTCGTAACCTCCGGAGAAGGATCCCCGGAAAGAGATACCCGTATCGTATCGCCTATTCCCCGCAGAAGAAGAGAACCTATCCCTATCGCGGATTTGATCCTGCCTGTTTCGATCGTCCCGGCCTCGGTGATCCCAATATGCTGCGGATAATCGCAGAGGCGGTCGATCTCTTCACAGGCATCTATCGTGCGGCGGATATCGCTTGCTTTGACTGAGATCACGATATCCTCTACCCCGTGTGTTTCGAGCAGGCGGACTTCTCTCATCGCGCTTTCCGCAAGAGCCTTACCCGTTAATCCGTATTTTTCCAGCAGATCCTTATCCAATGAGCCGCCGTTTACTCCGACTCTGACAGGTTTTTTATGCGCCTTCAGGCATGCCGAAAGCTCCGTCAGGCCTTTTTCTCCCCCCATATTGCCGGGATTGACCCGAACTTTGGCACAGCCTGCTTCAAGCGCTCCTATTGCCAGCCTGTAATCAAAGTGGATATCCGCAACAACAGGCAGCGGACTTTCTTTTGTTATAGTCCTCAATGCTTCGACCGCTTTCAGCGAATACGCGGATACTCTGATCACCTGGCATCCCAATAAAGCAAGATGACGTATCTGGGCAAGCGTCGCTTCGGCATCACATGTGTCTGTATTGGTCATCGATTGGACCGAGACCGGCGAACCGCCGCCTATCGGGACAGAACCGATATGCATCAATCTGGTCATATCATCAGCCCATCAGCGCTTTCTGCCGCTGGTTCTCCCTTTCGATCAGCAGCTGCTGCTTGTTGCGGCGTATATCCTCAAAGGCATCTCTGAGCGCCTTTTCACTCTCATTGAGCATATGCTCGCAATAATCATAGGCAGTATCACGAAGATCCACGACTTTGCTGTTCGCCTCTACCGTAATGGTATGGGCTTCCGCAAGTGCCTGCTGTTTGATAGCTGACTGATCGATCATGGCGCGTGCCTTGATCTCCGCATCATTGAGCGTATCGCTTGCTCGCCGTTCCGCATCGTCTATCGTCGCCTGCGCTCTGCTCTCGGCATCGTTTACGATGGCATCTGCTCGCTCATTGGCAGTAGCGATCATATTCCGAACGCGCTGCTCTGCCTGCGTAGTGATGCGGTTGCTTTCATTGACCATCTGGATCGCATACTGCAAAGCAACAGGTATATTGTTTTTCAGATCTTTTATGATATCCAGCAGCATATCCTCATCCAATATCTTAGCCCTCGAATTCAGCATAGGCGAACGGGCATTGGATATGGCATTCTCCAGATAGTTCAGGACCTCAATAAAGTCCGAAACCGGATCGACCCCTTCTTCGTCTATAGGATGTTGTATCTGCTGATCATCATCAGCTTCTATGATCCTCTCGTTGAATTCATCCGCCATACTTTTTTCCCCTTTCCAAATTACCGTTTGAAGGCTTTTCCAACACTTTCTGCAATGACCTCAGGAACAAACAATGCTATATTTCCGCCATGTCTCGCGACATCAGATGCGATCGTGGAAGAAATATGCCTGTATTCCGGAGCAGATGTTATATATATCGTTTCAGGCACGCCGAGAACTCTGTTCGCTTCGGCCATCTGTGCCTCATAGGTATAATCGGCGGCATCGCGCAGCCCCTTGAGGATAGCGTCCGCTTTCTCGCGAGCACACAGATCCGCCAACAGCCCTTCATCCGCTATGACCCGAACGTTTTTGATCTCCCGCGTACATTCACGAAGCATACAGATCCTGTCCTCGTCCGTGAGGAGATAGTGCTTATCCGGATTCAGCATGACAGCGACAATGACTTCATCGAACAGCGTCGAAGCTCTTCTGATAATATCCAGATGCCCAAGCGTGGGCGGATGAAAAGAACCGGGATAGATCACTTTCATGCTTGCTCAAACCTCTTTGATACGCCAGAAACCAAGTACTGCTTTACCGTATCTTCTTTCATCAGTAAGTCTTGCCTCCGGTATTGTGTCTTCCGGCAGACTTTTTTCAGACTCCGTGACCACAATGCTGTCTTTTCCGATGAGGCTGCACCTTACCAGTTCCCTGAACACCTTGCCGTAAACATCTGTCAGCCTGTAAGGCGGATCTATATAGACGATATCAAAAACACATTTCAGACCCGGCAATATATGCGCCCAGTCCCCATGATAGACAACGCATTTACCCTCTATGCCTTTCAATGCGGTGTTTTTCTTTATGATATCCACCGCAGTACGTGATATATCGATGGCAGCCGTATAACTTGCCCCTCGTGATAAAGCCTCGGCACAGACAGCGCCGCTTCCGGAAAACACATCCAGCAAGCAGGCTCCGGGGACATTCTGCATGAGAATATTGAACAGCGCTTCTCTTGTCCTCTCGGCTGTCGGCCTGGTCTCAAGGCCTGTATCCGTTATCAGTTTACGGCCTCTCGCACTGCCACCTATGATCCGCATATCACACCAGAGGCTTTTGCTGCCTGGGACCTCTCTGCTTGCCCACAAGCAGCCCCCTCTTTTTCTTTACCTTTCCCCTTGCTATATCCATGATCTTCTTTTCCCTGATCTTCGGGCCCTGCAGATATCCAACGGCAGAGCACACGGGCATCACAAAGGAGAAAGGTATAAACAAAGCGTACAGAACTGCCGGTTTGCTGTCCAGCAAGGTATACAAAGGCAGCAGCGGAGAAAAGACCACTCTTGCGACCACCCGCAAAAGTACCTGTAAAGCCGGCTCATCCACAGTTTGTGTATTCTCGATGACTGCCTCATCCAGTGCGAAGGGATCCGCATTCTCAGCTCCCGCTGCCTGTTCTATAACAGGGTAATTCGGTGAAACGATAAGGTTTACCACGGCCAGCAGGGCGAACGGCAAAGCCACCGCTATGATCACCTTCATCGCTTTCTTTTTGTCAAAGAACTCCGCTTTTGTCTCAGGATCTACATTCTTTCCTTCCGCTATGCGCTTTTCAGCCATTCGCTCAATGCTCACGGCACGTTCGCCTGCCGCTCCGCCTTCGTTATAGCACATCAGGCTGAAACCTACGATCAGGCCGAGAGAAAGTATGATCTGCAGCCAAAGCAAATTGCTCATCATCATGAGGAACAATATGCACAGGACCATATCGGCTAAATAGTATAGATACGTTCTGCCTATAAGGCTTCTTCCCTTCACAGTCCTATCCTCCAGTTATCTTGAAAATCTGTATAAATGATCCTCCGTCAGAAGAGCATCCATTTTCTGATCGTGCTCCTCGCTGAAAGCATCCTCCACTATCTGCATCTCGAAAGCCAGCGCTGCCCGAAAGGCGTTCGTCTTTGCAAGATATACATCGTAATAACCTCCGTTAAAACCGATGCGCCCTCCCTTTAAGTCAAATGCGAGCCCCGGAACGACAACAAGGTCTATTTCGTCAGGAGGCACTACGATACCGGTATACGGCTCCGGTATCCTCTTTGCACCGGGCCGTAATGATCCGATATCTTCCACAGCGACAGCATCCATTGTCCTTGCCCCGGTGATCTTAGGCAGGCATAATCTCTTGCCGTCGCCCAATATCCTGCCGTTGAAGGCTGTTGTGGAAACCTCGCCGAGGATCGAAGCGTAAGAAAACACAGTCTGAGCCTTTTTATACTCCGGCATGAGCAAAAGCCTGGTAATGATGCGGGCCGACATCTCAGCGGCCTGGATCATGCTGATCTTCTCTCTTTTTTCGATGATATTCTCCCTGATCTTCTCCTTGGACACGCAAATCCCTCCTTGTCAGAGAGCATTTACTTCTTCCTGCGTAAGCATCCGTATCCCGTTATCATCCAAAAGCTTTTCGGTCTGTTCAGCCGCAGATACGCGCATTATGATGAGAGCGCCTGTACCGGAATTCCTCACAAACGAGTAAAGGTATTCGACCATTATCCCGGCTCCCTCAAGCAGAGACAGCACCTGCGCAAGCCCGCCCGGCACATCCGGAACACAGACTGCCAGAACTTCCGTAAGCTTTACGGTGTAGCTTTCCGCCCTGAGTACATCGAACGCTTTATCCGTATTATTGGTGATGATCCGGACGATCCCGTAGTTTTCGGTATCCGCAAGGCTGAGCGCCGCAAGGTCGATGCCGGCCTTACCGAGGGAATCCGTAAGCCTGAAAAGACTCCCCTTTGTGTTTTCTATAAAAACCGATAATTGCTTTACACCCATCTTCAGCCCTCCTTATCCGGGAAATCAGTGCGGGATATCAGATCTTCCTGTTATCCTGCACGTGTTTTGATTTTCCCTCACTGCGGGGAAGGGATTTCGGCTCTACCAGTACGATCTTTGCCGAAATGCCGAGCGTTGATTTCATTTTCTCCCCTATTTGTCTGCCAAGCGCCTGCATGGATCCTATCATGTCCGAAAACATCTCTTCCGTGACTTCCACTCTTATTTCCAAAGTGTCCGAAGAATCCACTCTGTCCACTACCAGCAGATAATGCGGTGTGACGCCGGGAATGTTCACCAGGACGCTTTCGACCTGACTGGGAAATACATTTACGCCGCGGATCACGAGCATGTCATCCGAGCGGCCGGTGATGCGGTTCATGCGAACGAAAGACCGCCCGCAGGGACACGGCTCATCCGTAAGCGTGCAGATATCGTGTGTCCGGTATCTGAGAAGCGGCATACCCTCTTTGCCGACTGAGGAGAGCACAAGCTCTCCCTTTGAGCCCATGGGCAGCGGCTCCAAGGTATCCGGGTCTACGATCTCGGCGATGACCTGGTCCTCGTTTATGTGCATTCCATGCTTTTCAAGGCATTCGAACGCAACACCGGGGCCCCAGATCTCCGTCAGGCCATATATATCGATCGCATCAACACCCAGCAGCTGCTCTATCCTGACGCGCATCTCTTCACTCCAGGGCTCCGCGCCGAGAGCTGCTCTCCTGAGCGGGATCTGGTCTGGAGTAAGGCCCATTTCGGCCATTGTCTCCCCGAGGTAAAGCGCATATGAGGGCGTGCAGCAAAGCAGCGTTGCCTGCAGATCCCGCATCATCATGATCTGACGCTGGGTATTCCCGGCAGACATGGGAACGACCGTCGCTCCGATCTCCGTCGCTCCCTGATGCGCACCAAGCCCGCCGGTAAACAGGCCGTAACCATATGCTATCTGGACGACATCATCCTGTGTAGCGCCGACCGCTGTCAGCGTGCGGGCCATCATCTCGCACCAAAGCTTCAGATCTTTATTGGTATATCCCGCAAGGACAGGCCTTCCGGTCGTGCCAGAAGAGCCGTGTATGCGGACGATATCCTTCATCGGAGATGAAAACAGCCCATACGGATAATGGTCCCTAAGATCCGGCTTATCGATAAACGGTAGCCTTTTCAGATCCGATAGATCTTTGATATCCTCCGGTTTTACCCTGGCAGACTGCATTCTCTCCCTGTACATGGGTACATTTTCATACATTCTGCTGACAGTTGCCCGGAGTTTATGTATCTGAAGCGCTTCCAGGTCTTCCCTGGATATGCATTCGGCATTTCTATTCCAGATCAGATGCTTTTTTTCCATGTTTCCTCTCTAAAGGCACAATTCAGATCACCTGGGTACCCAGCTCGAAGGCTTTGAGGTTTACTTCGATGGAACGCGCAGGTACGCATTCTGAGATAGCCTTTTCCCATTCAGCGGCATCACCTTGTGTCAGCGCACAGAGCGCTCCGAGAAGGACAAGGTTGACCGCCCGCGTCTCGCCCGCTTTTTCAGCCAGCGCATACGCATCCACAAGGATGGTATCCGCTTTTTCCTTTAAACGGGCAGGCAGATCTTCCGGATAGGCCGCCGCGCCGGTCACAACGCTCATGGGAGATATGCACTGGGTGTTGGTAATGACCGTTCCGCCTTTTTTGAGGTAATGCAGAGCCCTCGCAGCTTCCATCAGCTCAAAGGACAGTATATAATCCGCGCAGCCGTCTTCGATCAGAGGGCTGACAGCACAATCTCCCAGTCTTATATATGTTACGACCGTCCCGCCCCTCTGCGCCATACCATGCACTTCGGAGACCTTTACGTTCGTACCTCTGTTCACGCCGAAAGCGCCGAGTATACGGCTGGCGAGCAAAGTGCCCTGTCCGCCGACGCCAACGATAACGATCGACACATTATCCATTCCAGCACGCATTTTAAACATTCCTTCCAACAATAGCATTGAATGCGCATGTCTGCGAACACAGGCCGCAGCCGACGCACAGTGACGGATCTATCACAGCATGTCCGTCCGCAAACGCGATGGCCGGGCAGCCAAGCCTCATACAGGACCTGCAGCCGCGGCAGATATCCGGCTGTATATGCAGCGGATCCTTGCGGCTCTTCTTATCCAGCAGAGCGCATGCTTTCCGCGCTATGATAACGCTGACGCCGGTTTCGGAAAGCGCGCCTCTTACTGCCGCTTCCACCTTCGCCATATCATCGGCAGGTACCGTCACAACGCTGTCCGCTTTACAGGCGCGGCACAACTCCTCCAGATCGATCCTGGTGGTAGGCTCACCGTGGATATCGAACCCTGTCGCCGGATTCGGCTGATGGCCGGTCATGCCGGTAGTGGTATTATCAAGTATGATCAGCGTAATATTGGCTCTGTTATACGATGCGCTGAGCAAAGACGTTACACCGGAATGAAGGAATGTGGAATCGCCTATCACAGCTACAAGCTTGCGCGAATCCTCTCCCGCCCATTTTCTTGCGCGGTCAAAGCCCTGGCTCATGCCGACACTCGCGCCCATACAAAGAACGGAATCGACAGCGGAAAGCGGTGCTGATGAACCGAGCGTATAGCAGCCGATATCACCGGTAACGGTGCATTTCAGCTTTGAAAGTACAGCATATACTCCCCTGTGGGGGCAGCCGGGGCAAAGTACCGGCGGACGCGCGGGCATACCGGGGCTTTCGATCACTTCGGGGTTGTCCAGGCCGAATATCGTCCTGATCTTTCTGCCTGAAAGCTCGCCCTGCCTGCCGGTGTCCTTCTTGCCGATATCGACACGGACGCCCCAGGAGGCGATCTGTTCCTCCATAACGGGCTCCAGCTCCTCAATAACGCAGAGCTTTCTGACTTTTCCCGCAAAATCTACGATCGCATTTTTAGGCAGCGGATTGACCATGCCGAGCTTCAGGATGCTTGCTCCGGGCAGTGCTTCACGCACATACTGATATGCCATTCCGGAGCAGATAACGCCTATTTCGCAAGACCGCATTTCCAGGCATACAAGGCCGTTATCCTCTGCGGAAAGCGCATCCATCCTTGCTTCGACCACAGGATGCCTCATTTTCGCGAAGGCCGGCGTCATAACCCACTTGGAAACGTTCTTCTGATAGTCCTTTACAGGCGCCTCCTGCCTGTCCTCCATTTGCGCCATGCTCCGTGCATGAGCGATGCGCGTGGTAGTGCGCAGCATGACCGGGCAATCGTATTTTTCGCTTATCTCAAAAGCTTTTTTCATATAAAGCCGGCATTCTTCACTGTCAGACGGCTCCAGCATAGGCACCTGCGATGCTCTGGCATGCATGCGGCTGTCCTGTTCATTCTGTGAGGAATGCATACCCGGATCATCCGCCGCTACGATGACAAGGCCTCCGTTGACGCCTGTGTAGGACAGAGTATACAAAGGATCCGCTGCAACATTGACGCCCACATGCTTCATACAGCACAGAGCCCTTGCCCCGCCCATGGAAGCGCCTGCCGCCACTTCGAGGGCAACTTTTTCATTTGCCGCCCATTCGGCATATATTTCCGGATATTTGGATGCATATTCCGTAATTTCCGTTGATGGTGTACCGGGGTATGATGATACGAGCCTGACTCCGGCTTCCCAGGCGCCGCGAGCCGCAGCTTCATTTCCGAGCATCAGTTTTTGCGGCATTTTCCCACTTCCCAATTTGCAGATTTTCCGTAAAGCATTATTATCAATTATACATTTACCATTTCCGCTTTGCAACAATCCACCCGGTTTTTCATAACTGTGTCATATTAGCGGCATATAATTGAAATACATGTTCAATCAGAAGCTGTCTATCACGCTCTCATCAATACTTCTGAGCAATTCGACAGCCAGTTTCGTCGTCGCATCGAAATCGAAATAAGAAGTGATGCAGTTCATGGAGTGTATATATCTCACGGGGACGCCGGCCACGATAACAGGTACTCCCTCCAGGGCATTGTTGATCACCGCACCGTCATTGCCTCCGCCTTCCCTGACAGCCACCTGATAACTGAGGTTCTTTTCCGATGCTTTATCCACAGCGAACCGCTGGAATCTCGGGGAGCAGATCACGGATCTGTCCATTCGTCTGAGCATCGGTCCCTTTTTCAGAGCAGTCTGGATCGCATAGGTCTCCGTAAAGGTATCATCCGCGGGACAGCCTTCAAAAGCGATGGCAATATCCGGCTTAACGTGGTTTACCGCCACCCTGCAGCCCCGCTCCCCCAGTTCCTCCTGGGTCGAGGCAGCCGCAATGATATCGCAGGGAAGCTCGACTCCTTCCAGCCTTCTGAGTGTCTCTATCATGGAGGCAACTCCTATCCTGCAGTCAAACGCTTTGCCGAACATGAGGTCATGTTCCCTGTCAAATTGAAAGCGCGACGCGGGAACGACGGGATCGCCTATCCGTATCCCGAAGTCATTCACTGCCTCATCATAAGACCGGGCCCCGATATCGATGATAAACCCCGATATTTCCGGGATGCCGCCCGCTGTCCTCTCCTCCTGGGTCATAAAATGGACAGGTTTCGCGGCTATGACGCCGGGGATCTCTTTCCCCTGCTCATTTTTAATGAGAACATCTGCCGAAGAAAAGCAAGCTCTGTTCCAGGAGCCCAACGCAACGAACCGCAGCGTACCGTTAGGTTTGACGGAATGGACCATGAAGCCGACCTCATCCGAATGCGCGTCCAGCATGATCACAGGCCTTCCGCCCTTGTTTTCCTTCCTATATATATACAGATTCCGCATTTTATCTTCTGTGATCCCGCCAAGGCCATCTGCGTATTTTCTGATCACATTCGTTACGTCATCCTCGAATCCGGACGGGCCGAAAGCATCGGAAAGCTCCCTGATCATCTCAAGTGACTTGTTATCGTATTCCATATTGAACCGCATCTCCCTCTATCATCATTTTCTATGGTCAGTATCGACCTTTTCAAACGCCGAAATGAAATCGACGACATAATCCGCCATGGTATCGAGCATCTCCCTGCCCCATTCTTCGGTAGCTTTGGAAGGTTCGTCATTCCCCATGCCGTGCGCAAGCCACCCATTATCCGTTATATCTCGGATAGGACGTGGTATTGTCACCATTCCGCCTTTAAAGCAGCAGGCGTTCCAGCTGGTGCTGGGCAGCTCATCTCCCAGGTCGTTCCTGATGCACTCGCCAAGGCCGATATATTCCTTCTTGATGAGCGACGGATCCACGCCCATGACCCCGGCGGCTTCTTCAGCGCCGCCGTGTCCGCCCTTCCATTCCGGTCTCAGTTGCCCTGCGATAAGCCACCAATCCAGGCGTGCAAGACAGGCGCCTCGTCTGTAGATCTCAAGGCCCGCGTTCTCGATCGCCTTTGAGTTGCCGCCATGGCCGTTTATCACAACAAAATGCCGAAATCCGCAATCAAAGAACTCATTGAGCACCTTTGTCAAAACCCGGGTATACAATTCAGTACCTAAGGAGATCGTTCCCGCAAAACCCTTCAGGTCTTCCGTCACACCGTATGGCAATGCGGGAGCGATGATGATATCATCACTCAGTCGCTGTTCTATACGCTGCGCGATCCCAAAAGGGATAATAGTGTCCGTCCCCAGCGGCATATGCTTGCCGTGGTTTTCGGTCGATCCCGTTATGAGTATGATCGTATCCTTTCTTTGCAGATACGATTCCACTTCTGTATAGCTCATCTTCTCAAGAAACACGGCCGTATCCCCCTCCCGCATCTTTTTGTTGCCATTATATACCTTTTTACCGCCAAATATCATCTGTTTATCGCAAATTCACACAAATGGAATATCCTGTTATCAATGATACGATATGCTGATGAAAACAGGATCGAAGGGATGATACGATTGAGCATCGTTGACATCATAAAAGATATACTTCAGCTCTTCTCCGGTATCGGTATTTTCCTTAC
>DBXA01000187.1:20116-34686 GCA_002309235.1 Christensenella sp. UBA1224
GTTCGGCGTCGGCATCGGCGCGCTGGGCACGGCGATCATACAATCCTCAGGCGCAACGACTGTTATGACCATAGGTTTTGTCAATGCCGGCGTCATGTCACTTTCCCAGGCCGCTACGATCATCTACGGCGCAAACATCGGTACCACCATAACCGGGCAGATCGTGGCGCTTGGCATGTTCGGCTCCGGAAACATGATCTCCACTTCCATCATATTCTCAAGCCTTGCGGGCGTCGGCGCTTTTATCCAGACCTTTTCAAAAAATGATCGCCGGAAGACGATCGGCGGCATCCTGACAGGGTTCGGAATGCTTTTCGTCGGCCTGACACTTGTAACAGGCTCCATGAAAGGCCTTTCGGAGCTGGAAAGCATAAAGGCTTTCCTTGCGGGTATCCGGAACTACTTCCTGCTCGTATTCCTCGGCACTGCACTGACCGCGATCGTACAGAGCTCCGCCATGATAACATCGCTTGCCATCACCATGCTGGTCAGCGGCCTTATCACACTCGATCAGGGCATCTATATCACGATAGGCTCCAATATCGGTTCATGCATCGCAGCGATACTGGCAGGCCTTTCAGGCAATACGAACGCGAAGAGAGCATCCCTTATCCATTTGTTCTTTAATATAGGCGGCGTCATACTCTTCATGATACTCGGCTATCTCCTGGAGCTGTTTTCAGGCCGCAGCCTTTCATTCGGTCTCATCCTCGGAAGGCTCATGCCCGGAATACCGCAGACGCAGCTTGCCATGTTCCACACGATCTTCAATATAACGACCCTTCTGCTCATGCTCCCTCTCACCGAATACCTTGTAGCGCTCGTCGGAAAGCTTATACCGGAAAAGAAAGAGGCGGAACAGCTTGTAAGCGTGTTCCACCCGAGGCTGTATTACATCGACGAGAATATGCTCGCCACACCGCCTATCGCCGTACGGCAGATAAAAAGCGAGATCGTGCACATGGCCGGTACCGCTATGAACAACTTCTCACTGTCTCTCAAGATCATCCGCACGCAGGATTACTCTGACATCGAGGAGTTCCGCAATAATGAGACACAGCTCAATTTCCAGAACGAAGAGCTTGTCCGTTTCATGGTAAAGCTGACCAATTCACGCCTCAGCGCAAAGGACAGAAGCTATCTTTCCACGGCATTTCATTCCGTTACGGATCTTGAACGCGTTGGGGATTACGCCGAAAACATCATCGAATACGCGGATCACCTGAAGGCAAACGGCGACCATTTCTCGGATATGGCCGTCCAGGAGATAAATACCCTCGAAAAGCTCGTTTCCGATCTTCACCTGTATGTCGTCCAGACGTACGTGACCGGGGATGCCGATGCCTTCAGGAAAGCGAAAGAGATCGAAGAGGGCATCGATGATTTCACTGACGGCATGGCGCAGAACCATATAGACAGGATCAACCGGGGCATATGTACCGCCAATACCGGCGCGCAGTACCTGTCACTCTCTTCAGATGCCGAAAGGATAGCAGACCACTTTTTCAATGTCGCCAGGGCTGTCGCCGAAGCGCGGAAGCTCTGATCTGTCACGGCATCATCTGAGCTTCCTGGCATAATCATAGCTTTCACGGACAGCATCGAAGGGATCGCCTTCCCATACCTCCTGCTCGATGAAGCCGTACTTTACCTTCGTTTCAACGCAGGCGCGATACTCTTCCTGCCAGTTTTGATCGCCTTTTCCGAGCGGCGTAAGGCATATGGTTCCGTCAGGGAGCTTTTTATAGCTCTTGTAATGGACCAGATCGCAGCGGCCGGCATATTCTCTTACGATTTCAGGGCAGGAAAGGCCCGCTCGATTGATATGGCAGAAATCCGGTGTGATCTGTATCCTGTCGCCGGTCTCTTCCAGAAGCCTGAACACGGCGCACACTCTATCAACTTTTCTATAATCCGCACAAAGGGGATGAAAAGTCACACAAGCGCCGATCTTCCCCGCTTCTTCGTCTAATTGACGTAAAAGCCACGCAAAAAGGGATATCCCCTTCGTGCTCATGTTCTCTTCCGGTATGCCGCTTATGGTAAAGTATTCGGCATGCCAGAGTTTCATCTGCCGGAAGCAGCGCTCCATGTATTTCAGCGCATCTTCCGTTTTTTCCTGTATCCCTATGCATGTGAATCCGTTTTCCAAAAGCGCTTCTTTCACAGCCTCATCATCCACGCTCCTGTCTATCCATTGAAGCTGGAGTGTTTTAAAGCCTATCCTGCGCAGCCCGGCAAAAACATTCCTTACGCCGCCGATATCCGCGAGGAGCGGCTTGAGGCTTGAGATCTGATATGCCCATTCCATCTGCATCAACTGTCCTTTTGCAGCGGATCCGCCGAAAAAAACGGCGGATCCATATATCATTTCAGGAAAAGCTCAACGACCGGTACGAGAACATCCGGTTTCACAGGCGGAAGCTTGAGGATCAGCGTGCTTTGTTCCTCAAGAGCGCCCTCGCTGAAGTGATCGACCTTTCCTTCTTCAAAGAGGATCTCGCTTCCGTCGTGCAGGAACTGCGCGTAATCGACTTTTCCCGCAAGTCCTTTCAGATACAGGTGGATAAAGGGATAAGCGAATATATGGATGTACAGTCTCTTTCCATCCGCGGATTGCGTCAGACGGCAATCCGCCGGCGCTTCTATACCCGGCTCCGCCATTGTGCAGCCGTATATGGAGCGCGCGTTTCCGTGCATCCAGTCCGCATAGACCTTCAGGGCATCCTGTGCACGTTTGTCAAACTCTCCGCGGGATGTCGGCCCGACGTTCATGAGCAGGTTTCCGCCGATGGATACGGTATTCACGAGCATGCGGATCAGCATTTCCGGGCTTTTCCAGGTGGTTTCGTCACGATAATAGCCCCATGAGCCGGAGAAGGTCTGACAGGCTTCCCAAGTGACGAGCTCACCTGTTTCCTTATGCCGGATCCAGGATACCGGCTGATACTGTTCCGGGGTCCAAAGATCCTGTTCGATCTCCGTACGATTATCGATGATGATATCCGGATGGAGCCTTCTCGCGGTAGCGATCAGCTCTTCCGCCTCCCAATCATCCTTGCCCTTTCCTTTCATCCATTCCTTGCCGGGTATGGGCTCGCTTTTGCTATATGAGAAATCAAACCACAGGATATCGATCTTTCCGTAATTCGTGAGCAGCTCCGTTACCTGATCGCGCATATATTTCGCATATCTGCGCATATCCCGGCCCTTGTTAAGCTCCAGTGCATTATCGTCATATCTCCTGGGGTGCAGCATATCGATCGGGAAATCCGGGTGATGCCAGTCGATCAGTGAATAATAGAAGCCTACTTTAAGGCCTTCCGCCCGGAAAGCATCGACAAATTCACGCACAAGGTCCCTTCCGGCAGGCGTATTGGTGCACTTGTAATCCGTATACTGTGAATCGAACATGCAGAAGCCTTCATGGTGTTTGGATGTGAGCACCGCGTATTTCATGCCCGCTTCCTTCGCACGGCGGGCCCATTCTCTCGCGTTGTACAGGTCCGGGTCAAAATACCTGAAGTATTTGTCATATTTCTCTTCTGTAATGCATTCGCGGTTCTTGATCCATTCGTGTCTCGCGGGCATTGAATACAGTCCCCAATGAATGAACATGCCGAACCTGTCCATACGGAACCATTCCGTATCACCCGGCGTTTTCCTTGTGGTATAGCTTGACATAGAGATCCCTCCCTTGTTTTCATGTTTTTAGTATATCCCAATTGCGTCTGTTTATCTACCGTCTCGTGATATTTTGTTCAGGATACACACAGGCGTAACAGTGAGAGATTATGATACCATTGTCATCATGGAGGTGAAAATATGCCGGAACTCCTTTCCCCAGCCGGTGATATGAAATGTCTCAGGACCGCGTTCCACTTCGGCGCGGACGCTGCTTATATAGGAGGCCCAGCCTTTCAGCTCAGAGCCGCCAAGGCAGGCTTCAGCAGGGATGAGGTCACCGAAGCCGCAGCGTATGCCCATGACAGGGGCAGGAAACTTTATGTCGCAGTGAACGCGTTTGCACAGGAAGAGGATCTGAAATACATCGGAGAATATGCACGATTCCTGTCAGATGCAGGTGTGGATGCCGTTATCGTGTCGGATCTCGGCGTGCTGTCCATCATCAGGCGCAGTGCGCCGGGGCTTGAGATCCATATCAGCACGCAGGCAAATACGATCAATTCCGAAGCCGTGCGTGTCCTCTCCGGCCTTGGTGCCAGCCGTATCATACTCGGACGTGAATGCACTCTGGACGATATCCGCTCGATCAGACAGAATACTCCTCCTCACATCAAAATAGAATGCTTCATCCACGGCGCCATGTGCATGGCATACTCCGGAAGATGCATTCTCAGTTCCTACCTTGCCGCAAGGAGCGCCAATAAAGGCGGATGCACGCAGCCCTGCCGCTGGAACTACGTTTTGGAGGAAGAAACGCGGCCCGGCATGTACCTGCCCATCGAGGAGAGCGAAAGAGGGACAGCGATCCTCTCCTCCCACGACCTGTGCTGTATCGATTTTCTGGACGAATTGAAGGATGCAGGCGTCGATTCCCTGAAGATCGAAGGACGGATGAAGAGCGAATACTATATCGCAGCCGTGGTAAACGCTTACAGGAAGCGCCTTGACGGCGGCATAAGCCTTGAGGACGCCAGGAGAGAACTTGACAGTATCACACACAGGCCCTATTCGACCGGCTTTTACTTCTCAGAGCTCAAGTACGGCCACGACAACAGGGGCGAATACATATCTGACTGTATCTTTGCAGGCGTCGCGCTGTCTAACAGCGGTTCAAATACCATGATCGAACAGCGCGGCAATTTCCGCAAGGGGGATACGCTCGAAGTCCTCACACCGGACAGACCGGTCTACTCTATAACGGTAGAGGAGCTGTATGACGAAGCCGGTGAGGCGGTCGGATCTGCCAACCGCTCCGGGCACGTTTATACGATAGGAAATACAGTGGAACCCATGTCCATACTGCGGCTGCGTACGAAAGCAGAGGGATGAAAAATGAGCAGGATCGAAATACTGGCGCCGGTTGGCGGTGCCCAACAGCTTGAGGCTGCCGTTCGCTGCGGCGCGGATGCCGTATATCTGGGCGGAAAGGGCTTCAATGCCAGGCGCAACGCCGAAAACTTCAGCGAATTATCCCTTGCCGAGGCAGTTAAGTATTGCCATGCCCGCAATGTACGGGTACATGTCACGGTCAATACCCTTATATTGGATGAAGAGCTGGAAGCCCTTGAACAGGAGATCCGTTCCGTTGCACAGAGCGGCGCGGATGCTGCCATCATACAGGACCTGACCGTCATGCGGCTGTTCAAAGAAAAGTGCCCGTCTGTGGAAAGGCATGCTTCTACGCAGGCAGTCGTGCACAACAGCGACGGAGCAAAGCTTATGCGCAATCTCGGTTTCACACGCGTCGTCCTCGCACGTGAGCTGAGCCTGAAGGAGATCGAAAAGATCATCTCTAAAGTGAACGATATCGAATATGAGACCTTTGTGCACGGTGCGCTGTGCACTGCCCTGTCCGGAGCCTGCTATCTTTCCGCGATGCTCGGCGGAAGGAGCGGGAACCGCGGCCTTTGCGCCCAGCCCTGCAGGCTTGATTTCAAGTGTTCCGGATGCTCCTATGCCCTCTCCCTCAAGGACATGTCCTATATCGACCATATCCATGCGCTTAAACAATGCGGTGTAACTTCATTCAAAATTGAAGGACGAATGAAACGACCCGAATACGTAGCCGCAGCCGTAACTGCCTGCAGAAACGCTGTCGAGGGCAAACCATATGACGCGGAAATGCTGAAGAACGTATTCTCCCGCAGCGGATTCACGCAGGGTTACCTGCTTGACAAGCGCGGCCCGGAAATGCAGGGCATCCGCACAAAGGACGATGCGGACGCAGCTTCGGAGGTTTACGGCCGCATCAGGGCACTATACAGGAACGAGAGACAGTCCGTACCTGTAGACCTGAAGCTGGAAGTCCGGGAAGGAAAGCCCATGGTATTTACGGCAAAATGCGAAAATCTTTATGCAGTTGTCACCGGTGATATACCGGAAAAGGCGGAAAGGGCGCCTGTTGCCGGAGATACGCTTGCAGACAGCTGCAGAAAGACCGGCGGAACGCCCTTTATAGCAAGAAATGTCGATATCGGACTCGATGACGGCCTTTCCGCGGCCAGCGCCAAGATCAATGCCATGCGCAGAGAAGCGCTTTCAAAGCTCCTTGAAGAGCGTTCTGCCATAAGACCGCATATCTGGAATGATACGTGGAAGCTTCCTGAACATGGAGCACATTTCTCCCAGGCGCCGTCTCTTCGCGCCAGATTTGAGACAGCTGAACAGATACCGGAGATAAATGATCTCGAATATATCTATGTGCCTATCGAAAAAGTGATACGCCGCCCCGAGCTCATAGATATTTACGGCGATAAACTGATAGCCGAGCTTCCGCACGCGCTTTTCCCTGCGGATGAAGACGATCTTGAGAGAAAACTGGAGAATATCATACCGAGAGGCCTGCACTTTGTATCCTGCGATAATGTGTACGGGATCGTTCTTGCAAAAAGACTGGGCCTCAAGATCTTCGGAGGCTTCGGGCTGAACATCACCAATACAAACGCTCTTGATGAATACAAAGCTCTCGGCCTTGAGGATGCCGTCGTCTCTTTCGAATTGAACGAAGCGAACATACGCTTTCTCGGTTCAGACTTGAAACGAGGCGCGATCGTTTATGGAAGGCTTCCGCTCATGAGACTGCGCCGCTGCCCCAACAAGAGAAAAAACGGCTGCGGGGATTGCCGCGGCTATGGTGAGCTCGAAGACAGGATGGGGGTTGCTTTTCCCTTGCTGTGCCACGAAAAGCGATATACGACAGTGCTGAATTCCGTTCCCCTGTGGACAGCGGACAAACCTTTGCGCAATATCGATTTCGGCATTTTGTATTTTACAGTTGAGACCGCCCGGGAGGTCAAAGAGATCATCCGTGCCCATGTCGCAGGAGAGAAGGCACCCTTCCCCCATACCTATGGCCTGTACGGAAGAAAGCTTCTGTAGCTTAATCCGTAAGAGCCGCGTATGGCGCAGAAACAAACTCTGACAGCGCATCCGGCGAAATGATGAGCTGAAGCCCCCGCATACCGGCTGAGACCGATATCTCCTCAAAGAGCTGAGCAGTCTCATCTATGTATGTGGGGAATTTCTTTTTCATCCCTACAGGAGAACAGCCGCCTCTCACATAACCTGTAAGAGGTGTCAGCTCCTTCAGCGGCAGCATCTGAACGGACTTCTGCCCCGCTGCTTTTGCGGCTTTTTTCAGATCCAGTTCCGTATTGACCGGTATGATAAAAACGAAGTATTCCTTTTTCCCGTTCGTTGTGACAAGTGTTTTAAACACCTGCTCATTGGGCATGCCGATGGAAGACGCTACATGTTTTCCATCAAAATCATCTTCGACCACCTGATACTCCGCAGTCCTGAAAGGGATGCCCGCTGTTTTTACCAGGCGAAGCGCGTTCGTGACCGTCATCACACATCACTCCATACCGTTATGTTTATGACCGTATTGCAAAAGGAAAACGATTGTGGTAAAAGTATACTATAAA
This sequence comes from Christensenella sp. UBA1224, assembly GCA_002309235.1. GTDB lineage: Bacteria > Bacillota > Clostridia > Christensenellales > Aristaeellaceae > UBA1224. Next base: position 27,730 of record DBXA01000187.1, read on the forward strand.
AACGCCATGGAATCAAAGGAGGTATAGACGTGTTTCATAAACTTGCAATAGAATCAGACGGCTTCAGGCTGAACGGCCAGCCATTTCGCTTTATCGCAGGCGCGATGCATTATTTCCGTGTTCCCCGTGAGTATTGGAAGGACAGATTCAGGAAAATGCGGGAATGCGGCTTCAACGCGGTCGAGACCTACATTGCCTGGAACGCCCATGAAAAGGAAAAAGGCAAATTTGATTTCACAGGCATGCTCGATGTGGAGGAATACCTCCGTACCGCGCAGGAGGAGGGCTTGTGGGCGATCGTAAGGCCGGGCCCGTATATCTGCTCCGAATGGGAGGCAGGCGGCCTTCCCTGGTGGCTGTTTACGGAAAAGGATATCCGGCTGCGCTGCATGAACGATAGATATCTGGAAGCTGTATCTTCATTTTTCGATGAGCTCATGCCCCGTCTCGCACACCTGCAATCGACGCAGGGCGGCCCGATCCTCATGATGCAGTGCGAGAATGAATACGGTTCCTACGGCGACGACAATGAATACATCACCTGGACAAGAGATGCCATGCGCAGCCGCGGCATTGATATACCTCTCTTCACATCTGACGGCCCGACGGATTTCATGCTGACGGGAGGAACGATACCATCTCTCCTGAAAACCGGCAATTTCGGTTCCCATGCTGCGGAGCAGTTCAAAAAGCTCCGTGAGTTCCAGCCGAAAGGTCCCCTCATGTGCTGTGAATACTGGAACGGCTGGTTTGACCATTGGACAGAACCGCATCACACCAGGGATCCGAAGGATGCGGCACAGGTGCTCGATGATATCCTGGCCTGCGGCGCCTCTGTATCTGCTTATATGTTCCACGGCGGCACAAATTTCGGTTTTTGGAATGGCGCAAACCACTACGATGTGTACCAGCCCACCGTAAACAGCTATGATGACGATGCCCCGGTAAACGAATGCGGTGATCTGACGGAAAAGTATTATCTCTTCCGTGACGTGATCTCCAAGTATCGCTCTGTCCCCGCTCTTACCGCAGAAAAGAATACTCCTAAGGCAAATTACGGCAGGATCACATTCACCGAAAGCTGCAGGCTCTTCAACTGCCTTGACAGCATCTCACAGGGGATCGAGTGCACCTGTCCCGAACCCATGGAGAAGCTCGGGCAAGGCTACGGTTATACGCTCTACAGCTGCTTTGTCAGAGGCCCGAGGGAGGAAATGCCCATTACGATACAGGATATCCACGACAGGGCCCATATCTATGCAGATCAAAGCTTCGCAGGGATACAGTACAGAGCTGAACCGGAGGCGGAGAAGCCAAAGCTGCGCATCCCGGCAGAAGGTCTCAGATTGGATATCCTTGCGGAAAATATGGGCAGGACAAATTATGGCTATCATATGACGGAGCTGAAAGGCATCACGGAAGGCGTAAGGCTCGGACAGCAGTTCCTATTCCACTGGAAAGCCTATCCCCTGCCCATGGATGATATATCCCGTGTATCGTTCAAACCGGGTGTCGGCAGATTTGACGGAACACCGGTATTCCTGAAGGGCGGCTTCGATATCCCGTCAGAGCCTCACGATACATTTGTCAAACTGCCGGGATTCACAAAAGGCATCATTTTCATCAACGGCAAGCTCTTAAGCCGCTACTGGTCCGTCGGCCCGCAAAGGAGCGCGTACCTTCCTGCCCCGTGGCTGAAAAAGGGCAAAAACGAGATCGTGGTATTTGAAACGGACGGATTTGAGATTCCGGAAGTCTTACTGGATGATACGCCTGACCTCGGCTGAGAATGAACTTGACGAAGCTGAGCAGAATAAAGTGCTTTGTAATGCAGACAGGAAAACGAGGGTCTATGCCTTAACGAAAGGAAGGGGTTGTTTTTGAAGCGTATACCATTTGCTTTTTTCATGCTCGTTCTGTGTCTGGTCTTCTCGGTTTTTCCAACGGCTGCTTCAACGGTGCAGGACGAACCGGAATCTTTTACCTGTGGTATATATACCTATATCGTGCTGGAAGACGGTTCTGCCGAGATCACCGATGTTGCCGCGTGCATAGCAGCAGAGATACCGGAAGAACTGGATGGGCACCCAGTTTCTTCCATCGGCCCGTTCGCCTTCATGAACTGTTATACGATCGAAAACGTTTTACTGCCGGATACTGTCCGGAACATCGGAGACATGGCCTTTTACTCTACGGGCATTCAGAGTATCGTTATCCCGGAAGGTGTGGAGCGAATAGGCGACTATGCCTTTTACTTCTGCTATCATCTGAACAGCATTACGCTTCCTGCGAGTCTTAAAAGTATCGGCATGGCATCATTTGGAAACTGCAGTTCGATCTCAGAAGTATTGATACCGGCAGGTGTGTCGGAGATCAAGGAAAACCCGTTCCAAAAATGTCAAAAGCTCAAGCGCATAGATGTGGAGCCAGGCAGTACGTTTTTCATATCAGACAACGGCGTTTTGTTCAGCCTCGCAGATAAAACACTTATAAGCATGCCCACCGGCATGTTCCCGGGGGAATACGAGATACCGGACGGCACTCTCAATGTCGGCGGTTTCGCGTTTGCGGATCAGGCATGCCTCAGGAGCATTACGATACCCAACAGCGTGGTCTCGATTGGTGATTACGCATTTACGGGGTGTACAGCACTTGAGAAGATCACGATCCCGGAGGGCACTTCCGCTATTGGAAAGTACGCCTTTGACGGCTGCAGCTCGCTTGTGCGGGCAGCATTGCCTGCCAGCCTCAAAGCGCCGGACAGCAATCCGTTCGGCTCATGTACCAACCTTTCGGAGATTATCGTAGCTGAAGACAGCCCGCATCTTGCTGTGGTAAACGGTGCGCTCACGGATGCCGCCGGCACCAGGCTGATCGCCTACCCGCTGCATCAGGGAAAAGATACGTTTATCATCGGGGATGGTATCCATACGATCGGGTTCGGCGCATTTTGCGGCAACCGGAAGCTTCTAAAAGTCGAAATATCGGACAGTGTAACAGAGATCGGCCCAAACGCCTTTTACGGCTGTTCCTCTCTCAAGGAGATCTATTTGCCCGACTGCGTCAAAACGCTGGGCAAATGGGCGTTTTACTGCTGTTCCGACATGGCTTCGGTACGACTGCCCGCTGGTATTACGGAAATCGGAGAATATACGTTTGGTGAATGTGCCAGCCTGAAAAGTATAGACCTGCCCGAGAGCATCACCGCCATCGGCATGTACGCGTTCTCAAACTGTGCAATGCTGGAGGATGTAACACTGCCGTCCGGCATCAGTGAGATACCCTATTCCCTGTTTTCCGGCTGCAAAAAGCTTCATGACGTGAATATCCCGTACGGTGTAACTCATATACGGGCAAGCGCGTTTAAAGGAGCCGGGTATATACACAACGTATTCATCCCGTCCAGTGTTGAAGAAATAGACAACTATTCATTCAGCGACTGCGGACTTCTCAACTTCGTTACCATATCCGAAGGCGTAAAAACCATAGGAGATCGGGCATTCAGCGGCTGTAAAAACCTTCAGAACATCAGCCTGCCGGCCAGTGTGACTTTGATAAGCGACAATGCGTTTGAAGACTGCGGTTCATTTACCGCGACCGCGCCAAAGGATTCATATGCCGAAAAATGGCTGCTCAAAGCCGGCTTCCATGTTGTAAAATGAGAGGCTGACTATTCTGCTGCGATCCGCAGTAAAAAAATGACGGAAATATCATAATCTTTCAATGGTTAAGGATCCGGTCTTTCAGGCTGCCATAAGAGACATGCAAAGGACCCGGCATGTATCGGAACACGCCGGGTCCCTGCCTTTTTGTGATCACCGGATGGTCTTGCTGCCCTCGTTCAGCACATCGATGATATCGAGTACCGTTTCCAGTTCCCCGGGTTTGAGCATTTCGCAATCTTTGCCGGCAAGGACACAATCCGTAAAGTAGCGGATCTCGTTAAAGTAGCCGTTGGAAGCGGGGAGGTTAATGCCGTTCTCGTTCGCGTTCGCTTCCGCCTCCAGCGTTTCTACGCCGCCGCTCTTTTTGTAGGTCTTGAGTACGCCGTCCTTATACTCAATGACCGCCTTTTCAAACTGAAAGCGGAAATTGCTGGTGAATTTAAAATCACAGTCAAACCATGCCGCTTCACATGCGATAAAGAAACCGTCATACTCATATATTACATTGATATAGTCCTGATCCGAGTTCCCGCTGCGGTGGGAAACGATCTTTGCGGGTTTGCCGAATTCATATATGATCCAGTCCAGATCATGGATATGGAGATCAAACGGCACAAGGCCGGAACGTTCCGGATCGCGCATCCAATTATCCCAGGACCATTTTGGGGTGTTTCCAAGCCTTGCCATATGGCCGGAGAGCAGTTTCCCGTAACGGCCGGAATCGACAGCATCCTTGAGGAATACGTATTCCCTCCACCAGCGCAGGACATGGGCGACCATAAAGCGAACATGGTTGCGCTGTGCGGCTTCATACACGCGCTTGACATCTTCTTTTTTCAGGGATATCGGCTTTTCGGTAAGCACGTTGATACCGCGGTTCAATGCCTTCACGGCAAAATCCGCATGCAGGTACGTAGGAAGGCAGATATCGAGGATATCAAACTGCTCGCCGGCAAGCATTTCGTCAAAATCGTAATACGCCTTCGCGTTCATATCAGAAGCAGCGTCATCCGCCTTTTCAGGCCTAATATCACAAACACAGATGACTTTGGCCTCCGGGATCTGTTTCCAGGAATTCCTGTGTGAACGGCTGATGCCGCCCATACCTACCATACCGACTTTAAGCATAGTATTTCCCTCCGGATCAAGATAATATCTACGGTGTTCAAGGTAATTATAACACCGGAATCAAGGCTGTCAAGTTGATAAGGACTTTCAGATATGTTACTATAATGTATATGCGATCTAAGGAGCAGGATAACGATGGCAGGCATACTGATACTCGCTCTATTCCTTTTTTCCGGGATGCTGATCGGAGAAAGCCTTCCCGGCATCAAAGACAAAGCTGTTCGTTTATGGATCGGCTCTGTCTTTGGTATGATGCTGATGATGGTATTGCCGTGCCTGCTTGCCTTTCTATATGGTTTTACGGAAAAATGCGTATATATATCCTGTGCTTTCTGCTTTTTCACGGATATCCTCATGTTGATCAGGATGTTCAGAAAAAAAGAGTCCCGCGGAGGATTTTGTACCGATCCGCGGGTACTGTGGTATTTGATCCCAACCGCTTTATTCTTTGCATACCTGCAATATACGCATTACTTCCGCTGCTCAGACGGAGCCCTTTTCGTCGGCCAATCCACATATGGCGATATCTGTATGCACTCAGCGATCATTACATCTCTGCCCGGTACTTCTTTCCCGCCCGATTATTCCATATTGCCCGGCAGCAGGCTCGGTTATCCGTTTTTCAGCGATGCCCTTTCCGCTGTGATGTACATGTTCGGCACCCCTTTGTCCCTCAGCATGACCATCCCGGGTACCCTTATGGGGATAGAGATCTTTGCCGGTTTTGCGTTTCTGGCATATCGTATCACAAAATCCCGCAAAGCGGCTGTGATCGCATTTCTCATCTTCTTTTTGAACGGCGGACTTGGTTTTATTTACTCATTCGATCTGATCGGTGAAGATCCGACAGCCTTTTATAATATATTCACCGAGTATTATGCCGCGCCGGCCAATCAGCCTGCATATAACCTGCGATTTGTCAATATCCTATGCGATATGATGCTCCCCCAAAGGACTTTCTCTGCAGGCATCATGGTCCTCCTGCCTGCACTTTACATCCTCTATGACGCGATATCAAAGGATACCGATCGACAATACCTGAGTCATTGGGTCCTTCTGGGGGTCTGGGCCGGATTCATGCCTATGATCCATACTCATTCTTTTCTTTCCCTGGGGATCATGACCGCAGGAGCGATGGCATACCTCTTCATACAAAACAGATCTGTAAGATCCCTGCGCAACTTCCTGATATACGGCATCATCGCCATCTCTCTTGCGCTTCCTCAGCTCATCATATGGACGTTTCCCCAAACAGGAACCGCACATGCCTTGTCCTTTGCCCCGGGTTGGGTCAATAACGAGAATGGTTTCCTTCGTGATGAAACTATATGGTTCTGGCTCAAAAACCTTGGATTGCCTCTCCTCTTCATCCCTGGAGGCATACTCGGCGCAAACAAAGCCGGAAAAGCGCTGTCGACAGGTGCTGTTCTGGCCTTTGTTATCGCGAACCTCGTTCGTTTCCAGATCCTGTTGTATGACAACAATAAGATCATGTACGCTTCTCTCCTGATACTGTATCCCCTTGCGGCTAAATATATGTGCGATCTTTACGATACTATCAGACATCTGCCTGCACGGCAGGTTCTGGCTTGCTTCGTTATGACAGTCTGCCTTCTTGCCGGCAGTCTTTCCTGCGTACGCGAGGCTGTCTCAAATTATATGATATTCTCATCCGATGAAGTAAAAGCCGGTGAATTTCTCTCCGCAGAGACGGAAAAGGGCTGCGTTGTACTTTCCGGAAGGCAGCACAATAACCTCGCCAGCGTCCTTTCAGGAAAGACACTCGTATGCGGGGCATCGAATTTCCTCTATACGCACGGGCTTGACTACTCGGCGCAGGAAAAAGACCTGAAACTGATGTTTGAAGAGCCGGGCTTGTATGAAGGACTCTACAGGAAGTATAATGTGAGCTATGTGATGATCTCCGATCAGGAAAAGAGACAATTCGACATCGATACAGAATGGTTCCGGGACCATTGCGAATGTGTTTATTCCAACGACAGCGTAATGATATTCGCATACGATGGCTGAACATTTACCGGATGATCTTCGTCAAAAATGTATAAAATTGAAAGGTCAGATCCAGATGAAGACCAAGTACATATTATATACAGCGGTATTATCCCTCTTTGTGCTGCTGTGCTGCTCTTGCGGGATAACGCCT
>DBXA01000148.1 GCA_002309235.1 Christensenella sp. UBA1224
ACGCTGACCGTTGCGAATCTCAATGTAAATACGCAGACCAGATTTATTCTGGCCGTGAACGAATACTTTACCAAGACGCACCCGGATTATACCATCGATAGCGTGACGTACGCGAATGAGGATAAGATGCGCCTTGCGCTGATGGCATCGGACTGCCCGGCGGATGTGCTGAATGTAAGCATATACACGTGCGCGGATATCCTCCGCAGCGGTGTATTCGCGGACCTGCGGGATTTCAAGGTGATACGGGAGCTGGAGGCGTCCGGTGAATACCTGGATTGGCCGTTCCATATGATCCCTACGAAAGATGAGTCTCTCTATGTGCTGCCGGGAAGAAGCGGCTGCTTTGCCTGGGAGATCAATCGCCGCCTGTTTGACACTCTGGGGCTCGAGGTGCCGGGAGAGGACTGGACGTGGGAGGATCTCATCCGCATCGGCAGGCAGGCACAGGAAACGGACGACAGTATAAAGATACTGATGATCAACGCCGATGAGATGTTCAGCCAGTATCTGCTGAGCCATATCGACCTGATCACCGGCGAGAACAGCATGGAGCTTAAGGATATTGAGAAGCTTCTCGAGATCTATAAAGTGATCCAGCAGGAGAAAATGGTCGCGACGGTAGAGGAGATAAACGATGAAAAGTTGTTTTTTGAAGACGAGCCGCGCGCGCAGGAGGGCGGCGTAACGAAACTTGAAAACCTCATAATGCCGCCCAGGCTTTCCGCCGATGCCGAACCCGGCACCCGCTTTACCGGCGATATGTTTGGGGTCTATTCCGTGAGCGACGATAAGGAAACGGCGGCGGCCTATATCGGCACGTACTACACGCTGGCGCTGGAATCCCCCAATACGATCAACGCCTGGCAGGCGGAATTCCCTCTGTTTTACGCAGATCCCAACGTATACCTGAAAAACGGTGCCGGGAAATACGCGCGGTTCCCCAATGTGGAAAGAACGGAGCAGGTGCTCAGGTTCGCGAAGGTATCCAATTTCGAGACGGGGCTTGCGCGCCTGCTGGACCGGGTGCTTCCCGTTGCAAACAAGTATGTGAATGGAACAGTAGCTATAGAACAGGCGTCGAAGGAGATAAAACGGGCAGTGGATATCTGGCTGAACGAATGACGGGGAGAGCAAAGAGAGAGCAACAAAGCCACGAACGGCTGGTGTGTTTGTTCAGCTATGACGTATCCTGTTGAAAGGTGGATATCCGGAACAAGCAGGCTTAGATTGTCGGAAATGTCGTATACGGAAGTGCTGTGTATGGTTTATATGAATCGTACATAACCTGGCGAGTCGATAACTTGAAAGGAGAGGCGAGCTATTTGCTCGACTGGATTAATATGAAGACTGACAAGCATGACATAATAAATATCAAAGCAACAGAAATCACAGCTCTTCGCACACCCTGCGGTAAGGCCTTCCGGTTGCCTTTTAACGCTTCGCAGTATATCGTCTACGCGGCGGATATCCATTACCTCGCCTCGGACGGAACATATCACGATATCGATAACAACCTGATCGCCGATAAGGATGGATCGGGTCATTCTGTTTACCGGGTGACGGAGAACCCGGCAATGTACCGCTACGGTGGAGAGAATGCCCCGTATGTCATGTCCATACAGTGCCATGGCAAGACTCTCCGCTGGCGGTTCCCGGAAGATGTGCGTTACGGAAGTCCCGTCGTTCAGGAGCCGGCAGTCATAAACGGCATCGATATCTATAAGCAATGGGAATCGGAAAAGGAACGGACAGAGCAGGAGAAGCGTGAGAATATAGCAGGGAAGACCTCTGTCATAAGTCATAAGGATATCCTGCCCGGCATCACCGTAACGAATGAACCTATCGGTACGCATAACCAGGAAACGATAGTGATATCGGAGCCCAAAGGCTTCTCTTATCTCCGCCGTGAATACCTGACAGATGGTGATACCCGTGTTACTGTAAAGGATGGAGCTACCCGCATCACGGATAAGGAGACGGGAGAACTGCTGTTCCGCATCGGCAGGGCATATCTGAAGGACGCGGGCGATAAAGAGGATATCCCGCTCAATCCGATCGTTGAAGAGACAGGAGAAGGCTTCTTCCTTTCCTATGATCTGAAAGGCATCGATACGGATGTCCTTTCCTATCCCGTGATCATAGACCCGGAATATACGACAGGCCAGACGGCGTCCTCCTTTATCGATACGACGCTGTCGGAAGCGGCAGGTAATACGAACTACGGTTCCCGCACCTACGCGGAGAGCGGAAAGAGCTCATCCAAAGCTCTCATCAGCTTGTTCAAAGTGATAAACATCCCTGCCCCGCCGAACGGAGAAGCCGTTACATCTGCGATGCTCAAGGTCGCCGTGAACGCGGATGACGCGGCAGATCCCAAATTCATAGCGGCATACGCAGTGACACAGCAGTGGGATGAGAATACCGTAACATGGAACAATTTCCCCTATGCGCAGAACACGGAGAGCCTGGCGGAGGATCTTGTCCGTTCTACCGCGGATACATCCTTTATCCGTTTTGACCTGACATCGCTTGCCCGTAAATGGCTGAGCGGGGATATGGCCAACAATGGCGTGTGCCTGCGTATGCCGGATAATAACAACGGGCAGGCCAATTACCAGAGGCTGTATACCGTGAACGCCTCCTCTCTCAAAAGACCGGTGTTCGTGGTGGATACCGTCAGCCATACGGGTATCTCTCCCATATGGACGTATGACAGCGCGGATAACGGCAGGACAGGCAGCGCTTCCGTAGATCTGTATAACGGAAGCCTGCATTACGTCCATCCGGATACCGCCATGACAGGTGAGCGCATGCCCGTAAGCGTATCCCATACCTATAACAGCACGGAAAGCGGGAATGCCTATGGCTGCGGGAACGGCTGGCGTACGAACTGGAACCAGAGCGTGGAAGCAGTGACCATAGGGAGCACAGACTGGTTTGTATGGAAGGACGGCACGGGAAACGCGCACTGGTTTGAAAAAGTGAGCGCTCCCGTAAAGGATGAGGAAGGCCTTGGGTTTACCATGACGAGGTCTGTGTCCGGCAGTACGACCACGAAGGTCGAGATAAAGGACAAGCAGGATACGGTATGCGTGTTTTTGAGGAATACGGCGGTATCGGGCAGCTTCTATCTCGATAACATACACGATGTGTTCGGAAATACCGATACCGTCTCCTACTATGACGCAGACAAGCGGAAGCCCTCTGCCGTTACGGATCCCGTGGGCCGTGCGGTCACATTCACGTATGACGTGCAGGGCAGGCTCACAAACGTCAATACGCCCTGTGGAACGGAAGAGGTATCGGGAGATACGGTCATACTGTACCGCTCCGTCTCCTATACCTACGATACGGATGGATACCTTACAGCCATCCAGTACTGGGATATCACAGGCGCGAGCAGCTTTGCCTATGACGCGGAAGGGAAGCTGATACAGGCAAAAGCGCCGGACGGTATCGAAACGGATATCACATGGGAGGAAGATACCGGAAGGGTTTCCTCCATTGAGCAGAAGAAAGAGGAAGAAGACCAAAGCAGCAGTCTGATGACCACTTACCGCGGCATCAAACGCCTGTATGCGTATAAAACGGCAGAGACGATCGTAACGCATGTAAAGACAGCGGCGGATGACAGCGGCAAGAGGATACGGTACCGTTTCAATGAGACGGGGAATGTGGAAAGCGTACGGGATGATCTGGGCTTCGCGCGCTTTGTGAGGTATGATAGTTCGTTTGAGAACAAGCCGGAGGATATATCGAGCCTGCAGAGAACGCTATCGAACCTTGTGAGGAAACCGGATTATTCATCCGGCTGGACGGTTTCGGGAAAACAGTCGGGAGACGCGGTGGCTGTAAGCACGAGCACCGTATGCAACGGCACGCAGACGATGCGTGTCAAGAAGACAACGGCGACGGGAACGATTACGATCAGCCGGACGGTAAAAGCGCTGACGGGAAAGACTTATACATACTCCGCCTATATTGCAGGCCGTGTGTTTACCAGCGCGCAGATATTTATATCGATCAAGGGCGAGAATGACGCCGCCTGGACGGAGAGCGAAGTCTTGTCCACAACGGTCACGGGAGACGGAGAGAGCGGATACGCGGGCTGGAAGCGCCTTCATGTAAAGTATACCGTACCTTCCACGGGAACGGGTACGGAAAGTGAAACGACGCTTACGGTGCGTCAGACGGTGACAGGCGGCGTATGCGAGATCTTCTTCGGGTGCCCTCAGGTCACGGAAGGAGAGAGCCCGCAGCATGTGGACCTGATCTCAAACGGGGATTTCCGGTACGCGAGCGCGAACGACAGCAGGATACCGCTTGACTGGGAGCAGGGAGACGGCGTGAGCGCGGGAACGGATTACGGCATACAGGCGATCGATACGCCTGCACAGGATACTCCCTCGGTACTGAGCGGAAAGAGGTATGTGTTTGAGGGCTTCCCGCATGTGAACAACAACTTCATCCTGCAGGAGACGAACACGGCGGGAAGCGCGGGGGATGAATTCATACTGACAGGCTGGCTTGACTGCAAGGGAGTAAAAACGAACGACGCCTGCGACAGCGGCATGAGGGTACAGTTCTGGAACGGGAGCGCATGGGGCACATCCACAAAGTGCATGTACGATGTATCGGAACAGGGCTGGCGGTACGGTGCTTTCCGGATAAGCGCTCCGACAGCGTATACAAAAGTACGGGTGATGATAAGCTACCGGAAGAATATCAATACTGCGTCGTTCGCGAATATCAGCCTGTATAAGGAAAGCTACGGGAGCCATTACGCCTATGACGCCAATGGAAACACGACCGGCAAAAGGAACAAGCTGGGCAACAGCTCCCATATGGAATATGACAGCTATGACAACCTGATAAGCTATGTGAAGCCAGGTCACAGCGCGGGTACGCCTATCACAATAGAATACGGCGACGGTACCTTCCCGAAGTATCACCTGCCGGTAAGGGAAAAGAGCAGCGAAAATATCTATACGGCGAGAAGCTACCATGAGGAAGGCGTACAGACGAACGAGCGGAGGATCGTATACGCGCAGAGGAACGATCCGGACCCGTCAATGATCAAGACGGAGACGGGCTATACCGCAAGCTATAATTACGCGGTCAGCACGAAGGACGCAAGGGGCAATACGAGCAGCCGCAGCGTAAACGCCTATACCGGAACAACCATATCAGCGACAGCGCCGGACAATTCACAGGTGAGCTATACCTATGACACGGCGGACAGGATAACAAAAGCGGAATCGGCGGATACGAATACGGACCATGTCTATAAGAACGAATATGTCTATGAAGACGATAAGCTCCTGCAGGTAAAGCACAACACGACCGGGAACACCTCGGATGTGGTATATCACTTTACCTATGACGCGCTGGGGGCGAACACAAACGTATCGGTCGGAAACCAGTCCATCATAACAAAGGCGTACAGCGAAGACCGCAGCCACGTCCTTGAAAGCGAGACATACGGAAACGGCGGTACGATCACCTATGATTATGATGATTTCGACCGTCTAACGGAAGTAAAGCTTGACAACGATGATACAAAGAAGGTAACCTATACCTACGGGAACAACGGACAGATCGAAAAAGTGGAGAACGCGGAAACAGGCATCACCACCACATTCCGTTACGATCTTGCCGGGAGACCCATGGGGAGCGAGGAGAAGGACGGAAACGGAACGACTGTCCACAGTCTCCGTGCGACCTATGACGAATGCCAGAACCTTGAAAGCAGCATAGAAAAAGCACAGACAGGCACGAACGCGCTGACTGCCTATAAAACGCGGTATGTGTACGACCGTGACGACAGGATAGCTGCCACGCTGTTCGGCGAGGACGCGGATACCACTCGGACCACGCTGATCTATGACAGCCTGGGCAGGATAAAGACGCGCAAGACGTATATCGGCAGCTGCAATTCGGAAGAAAGCTATACCTTCGCGGCTGGATATACGGGCTACAGCGCGAACGCNNATGAGCCAGACAGGCATGGTACAGAGCTATGCCTATGATAATTGCGGCAGGATCATAAGCTGGACGTGCAATAATAAGGTATGCTCTTATGAATACGATGCCATAGGCCAGCTGATACGTGTAAACGACGAAAAGGACCCGAGAGGCGGAACCGACGGAACCACCTGGACGTACGAATACGACAACGGCGGGAACATAACATACCGCAGGAAGTACGCGTATATGGAGGGGGCTCTGCCGAGCGCGCCGCTGGAAACGACGGCTTACAGCTATGCCGCCGACTGGAAGGACAAGCTGACGGGATATACGGTAACGGACAGCAATAACAATACCACTGAGACAACGATCGGCAGCGACAGTATCGGGAATATCACGGGCGACGGAACGTGGAGCTATACGTGGCAGGCGGGGCGTCGTCTCGCAGGGATGACGAAAACCGGAACATCCATTTCCTATCTGTACGATGAAAACGGTCAGAGGATCCGAAAGAGCGTTACGGAGAACGGCATAACGACGGATACCTTCTATACGGTAGCAGAGAAATCCGTCACGCATGTGCGGAAGGGCTCAGACAACCTGCATATCTTCTATGCCAACGGGAAACCTAGCCATTGCAGCTATAACGGGACCATGTACAGTTACGTCTACAGCCTGCAGGGAGACGTGCTGGGGCTGAAGAACAGCGCGGGAACGCTGGTGGTCACATATCTGTACGACGCCTGGGGAAAAGAGATCAGCCGGGGAGGCACGCTTGCCAGTACGCTCGGCGCGATCAATCCGTTCAGGTATCGGGGGTATGTGTTTGATGGAGAAACAGGATTATACTATGTTTGCAGTCGCTATTATGAGTATGTCCTATGCCGATGGATAAACGCAGATGATATATCTTATTTGTTAGACAAAGCTGGTCACACTGAAGAAAATCTGTTCTCTTATTGCTTAAATGATCCGGTGGCATATAGTGATCCGAGTGGAGAGTTCGCAATTACCACTGCAATTTTCGTTGGCTCATTAATTCTTAGTGCAGTGTCAGCGTTATACACAGGGTATAAGATGCGTGAGGCTGGAGCAAGCTGGGGAGATACCATCGCATATTCTGCAAGAAATGGTTTGGGTACATTTTGTACAGTATATACATTGGGTATGTGTACGTATGAATTCTATTGTGAGATGTGTTGGTATTATGGATATACGCCTGCTACCCATATTGGAAGCTTTGAGAAAGAACTTCAGAAGGCAGCAGACATAGCCAATGATTCCATAGAAGGATTTGGGCATGTGGTTGGAACCAAGAAGCATGCTGTTTTTAAAGACGTTGTTGACAAATACGGCAATTCAAGGATTGGTACAGAAGTATCTTTTTCAGAAGGAGGCTGTGTACATCATGGCTTTTCGAATAGCATTCGCTTTGATGTGATGAAATATAATGGAAGAGGGTATCCACTGCAAGCATGGGACTTTAAAACCGGAGGTGCAATACTTACACCCAAAAGAATTAATACTATGTTGCAAAAATCCGGCTTGCCTATCACAATCAAAATGATAAAGTAAATTTAATAAAACCTATGCAGAAAAGAGAATAATCATAGTACGCTGTTTCCTGTGTAATTCATTTACAAGGAGTTATTCATATGAGCACTCCGGAAACTATAATAAACAGACAACTGAAAGAACTTGGTTTTCTGAAAAAGGGACGCAGTCAGATGTACTGCAAAATAGACGATATTATAGCTTTGGTTTGTTATGAACACTTATCATTTGGACTATGCGTTGATTTTACTATCTATCCTTTATTCCTGCCATGTTTGGGGATTATTCATTTCACGTATGGCGGCAGGTTAAGCTTCATGTTCCCTGATATTTCAGTCCTCCACAAGGAGGCTGCGGAAGAAGAAAAAAACGAATACTGTGAGACGGCAGTTAATCATATCAAATATGATCTCCTGCCGCTTGTATATTCGCTTTCAACAGCCGAAAAGCTCTGCGCTTTTTCGGAAAAAGCTTCTAAACCGTTCCCGTTCGGAAGAAGGAACAGGCTGTTTGTCCGCTGTCCGCCGGAAAGAATAAAGTACCTTTTCATGTATAGCTGCATTTATATGGGAGAGTATGAAAAAGCGCAGAAAGCAGCCAAGAACTATATCAAAGCAATGAAGAAATGCAAATGGCTGATAGAAAGCCTGATAAAGGAGAAGATAATCGAAGGGGAAGCAATCATCGATCTCCTTGAAAAAGGTCAATATCAGGAATTAAGAGAAAAACTAAATAAAAATGTGGAAGATCATATTGCCTTCTTTACCCAGCCTAAGAAGCGGGTGAAATGATTTGGCAAAGCTCCTCTATGTTTTTTTAAAGATAAATAAAGATGATGATGGTGACTTTCAGATGGAAATTTAAATGAAAATGAGATGTTCTATTTTATTACTAATAAATAGAGATGAGAGAAACACCACCAGAAACTTACTATCCGAGAGGACAGTGCAAATGATGATAACGGCAGGTTAGCAAACTTGACGTGTAACAATAAGAAATGCTCCTACAGGTAGATAATGAATAACGGAACATACAGCATTCACTGTGATAATGGGGTGTGGAACGTTATAGGAGACAAATGAGATGGGGCAGCCGAGACGTCAGGCAATGACGGGGGGAGGCAATTAGAGAGCTTCGATGAAGATGAGACAGAGGGCCCTTTGGTGGGGCCTGCCGCTGCTCACGGTATTCCTGGTGGCGCAGATCATCCCGTTTTTCTACTCGGCCTGGTATTCGCTGCTGGATAATGCCTTCAGCCGCAGGTATATCGGGTTTGAGAATTACGGGAGGATGTTTGAAAACGAGTATTTCCGCCTGGCGATGGGCAACACCGGCAGGTTTGTATTGACGGCGGTACCGCTTTTGACGGTGACAGCCCTTCTGCTCGCCCAGTGCTTCCGGCAGGCGCGGGCGGACAGGGCGGTACTGCTGCCCGTCATGCCCGCCCTCATCCCATCGGCTTCCATAGCCATCATATTCGGTCATACATTTGCCGCGGAGGGTATCGTGCGCTTCCTGGGAGAGGGAGGCGCGCGGTACGCTTCGCTTGTCGTCGTATTTATCTGGAAAAATACGGGGCTTATCTTCCTCGCGCTCCTCTCCGCCATGTACATGGTGCCCGGGTCGCTCTATGAGGCGGCGGAGCTGGACGGAGCGGGAGCGGTGCGCAGATTCCTTTCGATCACGATACCCAACATAGCGGGCACGATCGTCTTCTCCGTGGTATACGCTGTGATGCAGGCGTTCCGCGTGTTCAAGGAGGCGTATCTCATGTACGGCGCGTACCCGGGGGACAGCGTCTATATGCTGCAGCACTATATGAACAACCATTTCACAAAGCTGGAATTCCAGGCGGTGGCATCCGCGGGAACGGTGTTCACGCTCCTTTGCCTGTTGATCGTAAGCTTTGCCGGGATATGGGGAGAGAGGCCGGGCAGATGAAGAAGAAGGCGCTGCATTTGATCGGGAAAGGCCTTGTATGCCTCGTCTCCCTTGTATACATACTGCCGGTGCTGTTCGTGGCGCTCCAGTCCCTGATACCGCCGGAGGAGATAGGGGAGCTGTATGCGAACGCGGAGAGCGAGGTATACGGTCTGCTCCTTCCGAGGCTGCTGCCGAGGGCGATTTCCCTCCGGCAGTATTACGAGATACTGTTGGCGCATTCGGAGTACATGCTCTCCTTCTGGTCGAGCGCGCTGCTCTCTTTGGAGTGCACGGCTGTGTGCACGGGCCTCGCGCTGCTGCTGGGGTATGTGCTCACGGTATCCAGGTTCCCCCTGAGGCAGGCTGTGATACGGTTGATCGCGGTGCTGATGCTGCTGCCGTGGCAGGCGGTGATGCTGCCGGAATACATACTGACAAGATGGATGGGCCTGTACGATAAGCGGGCCGCATTGATCGTGGTGCAGGGAATGTCCTCCTTCAGCGTGTTTCTGATGATACAGTTCATGAAGGGGATACCGGGCGAGCTGATAGACGCCGCATCGCTGGATACGAATTCGAACATAAGGGTGCTCATGAGGGTGGTATGCCCCATGGTGGTGCCCGGGATACTCGCCTGCGCGGTGATAGCGTTCTCGGAGAGCTGGAACATGCTGGAGCAGCCGATGACGCTCCTGGAGAACGAGGCGCTGTACCCCATGTCCGTGATACTGTACAATATCAATACGGAGCATATCGGCATAGCGTTTGCCGGCTGCGCGGTATATATGACGCCGATATTCGTGATATGGGCCCTTTTCGGCGACAGGGTGACACAGGGGCTGGAAACGGCGGGAAGGCTGGGCATCGGAAATGAATGAGAAGAAACACCCGTTTATAAAGGGTATCGCCATAGCGCTCATGCTGATCCTGATCGGCTGCACCTTCGCGGCGCGGCCCTTGCAGAACAGCATGACTGCAAAGGTAAACGTGATGACGGCGAAGAAGAGGCGCATGGAATTCCGCGAGACCGTCATCGGGGAAGAATGGTATACGGAGGATATGCGGGAGATCTCGATCCCGTATTCCCTTGACGCGGGGCTGAAGGTGGAGGCAGTCTACGTGAGCCGCCTGGACCGCGTAACGGAAGGGGATGCCCTTGTGCGCTTTACGGCCGCGAGCGGTCTCAGGGCCCTGGACAGGGCGGAGACGGCGCTTTTAAGGGCGCGCATCGCCTACAGGGCGTATGTGGAGGAAAACGGGACGCCGGAGACGGACCAGTACAGGATACTGGAAAAGGAATACGCGCAGGCGGAAGGCGCGTACAACGCCCTGATGGAGCTGCGCGCGAAGCAATGGACGCTGTGCGCGGATCGGGTAGGCAGCATAGCGGAAATGAACGTATACTCGGGAAGCGTGTATACGGGCATGGAGCCCCTGTGCGCAGTCTGCGGTCCCGGGAAGGAGCTGAGCGTATGCGTGCCCGTTGCGGAGAAATGGCAAAGGCTCATGGAGGAATACGGCGTAAGCGTGTCGATAAGGTATGAGGATACGGAATACCCGGCGGAATGGACCGTGACGGAGAGGCGGGGGAGCAGCCTGTACGCGCGGCTGCGCGTGGAAGGAGCACCCGCGGATATGATAGGCCTGAGGAGCGTGGAACTGTACGCCATGAGCGATGGGAACACGTATATCGTGCCGCTGAAAGCCCTGCAGGGAGACAGCGTGTTCATCCTGGAGGAGACGGAAGGATATTTCGGGAAGGAATACGTTGCCCGGCAGGTGACGGTGGAAACGGGGAAGGACAACGGTTCGGAGGTGCAGATACTGAGCGGCCTCAAGCAGGGAGATAAGGTGATCACCGATGTGCTCGGGGGACGTGCACTCTACGATGGCGAAAAGGTCTTAAGGGATATCGGGTGAAGAAGAATGAATTGGCGCAGGGCGGCTTGAATTGCTGCTGCGCAGCGTGAATTGGCTTTTGTTCTCGCCTGCGGTGTCTCGCCTGCGGTGTCTCGACTGCGGGCTCTCGACTGCGGTCTCAGTCAGGCACGGCTCTGAATCCACACCGTGGAAGTCTCGCCTGCGGGCTCGGTCTGGTTTGGCTCTCGATGTTCTCGGCTGNNGACAGCCCACAGGGCTGTCATTCAAGGCCGCTCCCACTCACCATAAATGGTTCGTGCCACAGGGCATCGATTCAGTACCAAACCCCGCCTAAGGCGCATTCAGTACCGTGCCCCGCCTAAAGGCGCGATCGTCGCGGTTCTGGATCCATTCATTACCACTCCCACTCAACCCAGTGGGTTTCGTGCATGATTTTTCGCTTCGCTCCATTGGAGTACCGAATGCCGGAAGGGCAGGAGGTGAAAATGGCATCGCGCGGGATGGCTTCCCGGCGCTGCCATAAGCGGGAAATATGTTAAATTTTTGAGAAAGCCCAAAATGATGTTAGGTTTTGGGCTCTTTATGTATCTTTATATTATAGAGGGTCCTGAAAAAGAACAGGATATCCGGATGGTTGATGACATGTCTGTCGATCACGTCAAATACCTTATTTTCGGCTTCTCCCGATGCCGAAAAAATGCGTGGGGGGGATAGCAAGGGGTTATGAAGGGATCCGGGAAACCCCAAAAGAGCTCCGTAAGGCTCGAACCGGAAGTAAAGAGCTTTTTGGCGGATTTCTATGAACGATATAAACCTTTTATCCGGAAGACGGTGCTATCTTTCGCGGATGATCCGGAAATGGCGGATGAGCTCTTTTCGGAGGTCTGCTTCCGCATGCTGCGGCACGGAGAAAAGCTGCGCGGCATGGAAGAATGGAAGCGGGAACGGTACATCGTAGCTGCGGCGCGCAATTGCTTGTACCATTGCCTGCGAAGGAAGAAGCTGGCAAGGGAACGTTATCTTCCGTGGGATGAGCTCACGGTCGATGAACACCGCTCGCAGCAAAGCGCGGAGGAAGAGGCGATCAGCCGCGAGGATATCAGACGGATCAGGGCGGCAGTAAGCGAGCTTCCGCCGAGGGAGCGCGATGTGCTGACTCTGAAATACTGGGCGGGAATGGATTCCCGGGAGATCGCTTCTGTACTCGGCGTTTCGGATGAAAGCATCCATACGTACACAGGCAGGGCTATGAAGAGGATGAAGGAGATCCTATATGAAGAAGACTGATTTCGCGCTTCTGAAGGGGGGAAGGATTCGGAAATGAAACAGTATCAGCCGAATGTGGAGGAGATAAAGGATGAGTACCTGGATGCCGTGCTCCGCGTAGTCTTCCGGCTGCGGGAAGAGGAGCAGATCCGGGCCATCATGGAACAGACCGATTGGGAACAGACCGAGGAGGAGAAGGCGCAGGCCCGGGCCGAATGGGAACGCATCGTGGAAAAATATGAGAAGATGCAGGAGGATAAGAGGAAGAAAGAACGCGGAGCGGCTCTGCGCCGCTGTGTGAAACATTTTTTCCGTGCAGTCGCGTGTGCTTTGGTGATACTTGCGATAGCCGCCCCCGTTGCGATCGCTACCGTGGAACCGCTGCGTGCAAGCGTCATGAAGCTGCTCATCGATATACAGGAAGATCATACGGAGCTGCGGCTTGTGGAGATTGACGAACCGGCTATTGAGATCCCGGAGGGCTGGACGGGGATCTACTATCCGACATATATCCCGGAAGGTTTTAAAGTTGAAGAACTATCTAAATCATTTTGTTCGGTTACATATCGCAGCGATTCGGGTGGTGTCATCTATTTCAGCGAATATGATAAAGAAACATCTGTGAATATTAACAGTGAAAAT
>DBXA01000190.1:0-2814 GCA_002309235.1 Christensenella sp. UBA1224
ACCTTCAAGATCTCCAGCTATCCCGGCAATTTCCTCAATGCCGGCCAGTGCGTCTTTGCCATCGATTCCACGGCGGGCGCCACCTGGATAGGCTCCAATGCCCCCCTCTCCGATATCGCGGAGGATAAGAAGGTCGATTTCGAAACGGTCGTAAGGCCTGTTCCCCAGTTCGACACGGGTTCCATGCGCATGATCTCGCAGGGCCCCAGCATCTGCGTCTTCAACAAGCGGGACCCGCAGGAGGTGCTCGCCTCCTGGCTGTTTGCCCAGTATCTCCTGACAAATGACGTGCAGATCGCCTACAGTGAGACGGAGGGCTATGTCCCCGTGACGCACAAGGCCAGAGAATCCGCTGAGTACCGGGATTACCTCTCACGCGAGGGCGAGGACGACAAGACTTATTACGCCGTCAAGATACAGGCCGCGAAGATGCTCATCGCCCACACGCAGGATACCTTCACCACCGCCGTCTTCAACGGTTCCGCCTCCCTGCGCGATGCGGCGGGCCAGCTCATCGAGAGCGTCACCAAATCCATCCGCCGCAAGCAGACCGTAGACGAAGCCTACATGGAGAAGCTCTGGTCGGATACCGCTTCCCTCTACCACCTGGACCAGGGCGGCGCAGTCGATGACGCATCCGGCCGCAAGGCGGACCTCGGCCCCCTTCCCGCGGCATCTGTCGTCCTGCTCGTTTCCCTCGCCGTCGTCTGGGTCCTGCTGGGAACAAATGCACTGCGCGCCAAAGTCAAAGAGAAGAGGATGTTAAATCACAGGCAGTGATATTGATTTTAATCGTGTTTGAAATATAATAATACTGCTGTGTGAAACACAGGATTTAAGAGGAGGTTTACAAAATGAAGAGAATCATCGCTATGGTACTGGTACTTATGATGTCCCTGTGCGTATGCGCGTTCGCCGAAACCGAAGAAAAGGGCGAAGGCGTCATGACCTATGCGGAATTCGCAGCCGCAGACATCGAGACCGAAGTTACGGTCGAAACCTATATTCAGGACAGGCAGAGCTGGTGGCAGGGCACAGCAAGGTTCTACACCCAGGATATGGAAGGCGGCTATTACCTCTACGATATGCCCTGCACCGAGGAAGAGTACGAAAACTCCCTGACTGTCGGCACCAAGATCAAGGTCACCGGCTTCAAGACTGAGTGGGCAGGCGAGGTCGAGATCATCGATACTACCTGGGAAGTGCTGGAAGGCGTATATATCGCGGAGCCCGTCGATGTGACGGAACTCCTCGGCACCAAAGAGCTCATCAACAGCCAGAACATGCTCGTTTCCTTCACAGGCCTGACGGTGGAAGAGTATATCGAGGGTGAAGGCCCCTTCTCCTACGGCTGGGACGGATCCGGCACTGACGGATCTGATATCTACTTCTCCGCCAGCCTCAACGGCGAGAAGTACACCTTCGTCGTCGAGAGCGACCTGCGCGGAGCCGGCACCGAAGTCTACGAAGCCGTCAAAGCCCTGGAGCTCGGACAGGTCATCGATATGACCGGTTACCTCTACTGGTATGAAGGCGTACAGCCCCACGTCATCAACGTGACCGTCGCCGAATAACGATACCGGGATAAGACGATACGGCATCCTCAGGCATCCTTCTGAAGAGGGGTGCCTTTTCCGTGCCTTTCTTCCGCGCGGCTTACCGCCCGATTGACCGCCCCGCCCCGCTGTAGTAAAATTATTCCAGCGAATCTCTGTCCTCCCCCCGTTCCTCATTCTGAATTCTGTATTCTTCGTTTCTCGCCTGCGGGCTCGGCAGTCGCGGCTCTGGAAGCCCACTGAGCTTCCATTCACTACCGCTCCCTTGCTTCGCAAGCTTCATTCTTCATTCTCCTGAAAGGACATATTCCCATGATCTGCAAAGTCGAAAAGCGCTACCTCCTGGTCCCCGTAGACGGGTATTCCCTCAAAAAGAAGCTGTATTTCCTGGAAGGCGGCACCAAAGTTCGCGCGCTGGAGGCGCGCGTCTCCGCGCGGGCGGACCATTTCATGCCCTATGACATGCGAGAATTCCTGGGCCGCACGCTCGAGATAACCACACAACCGGAATGCGATTACATCCCCGTCTTTTCGGATGAGCCTTACACAGGCAAGCCCTACGCGGAAAAATACAGGCCTTCGGCACACTTTACAGCCCGCAGCGGCTGGATCAACGATCCGAACGGGCTGATCCTTTATGAAGGCCGTTACCATTTGTTCTACCAGCACAATCCTGTCGATACGATCTGGGGCAACATGCACTGGGGCCACGCCGTCTCAGAAGATCTCGTGCACTGGGAAGAGCTTGAGGAAGCCCTTTTCCCCGACGAAAACGGCGCCATGTTCTCCGGCTCCGCGATCGCGGATACGCAGGATCTGACCGGTCTCAAATGCAATGAGCACGATCCGCTGCTGCTGTTTTACACCGCTGCCGGCGGCGCCTGCGAGCTTTCTGACAAGCAGAGCACACAGCGGCTCGCATACTCGACCGACGGCGGAAAGACCTTTGTCAAATACCCCCGCGCGATGATCGAAACGGTGACGCCCGAGAACCGGGACCCGAAGGTGAACTTCTGCGAGGAGCTCGGATGCTTCATCATGCCCATATACCTTGCCGGGAGCGAATTTGCGATATATACTTCCCGGGATCTTCTCAACTGGAGGGAGCTTCAGAGGCTCACTCTGGAAGGCGACAACGAATGCCCGGACATCTATCCCCTCTCTCTCGGAGGAGAAAGATATTGGGTCTTTACCGCGGCGCACGATATGTATCTCATCGGAAAGTTTACCAGCGGACGGTTCACCCCCGTCCAAAGCG
>DBXA01000190.1:2849-4840 GCA_002309235.1 Christensenella sp. UBA1224
CCGGAAGAGAGAAGAGTGCGCATCGCCTGGAACCGCTCCCGCTGCCCGGGCATGCCGTTCAATTCCAGCATGTCAACGCCTCATGAGATGAGCCTGATACGCTCCGGAGACTCACTGCTTCTGTGTGCCCGGCCCTGCCGCGAATATGAAGCGCTCCGCCGCAATGAACGCAAAGGATGCGGCCTGGTCCCCCTCTCCGGAACAGCAAACGAGATCCTGATCTCGGCAGAGAGCGGGCAAAAGCAGATCGAAGTGAAGCTCCTGGGCTTCCATATGGTGATCGATAACGGCAAGCTCCTCGTCTGCGGCCATGAAGGGATCACGGGAGAAGTACCTTCCTCGGACGGCAGGTACACGATGCACATCATTCAGGATAAGACCTCGGTGGAGATCTGGTTTGACCGCGGTCAAAAGACCGTTCTCGCCGAAAACATAGCGGACTATTCTCTCTCAAGCGCAGAATGTCCCGGTTCCGAGATCACCGTATGGGAGCTTGATGATATTCACAGGTAAACAGAAGGACAAGAGGGAGATATGCGCAGCAATTTCCGAAGGTTGCAAAGGCGGGTACCTGCCAAGCTTAAAAAAAAATTTTCCCGCTGAACAGTGTGAATGCCATCGTCATATCCTTGTCGGCCTTCACATATTCCGCCAAGCTGCCCATAGCGCTTCGTCGAATTCCGACACGGCCTCGGGCAGCTTTTTCAGTTCATCAATGAGCCGCTCAAATTCCCTCCTGCTGATACCGCGCTGCTGAATGCCGGCCGATCCTTTTCACGCTCCGCCTTGGCGGCTTCATACTGACCGGCCGCGGCACGTAACGGGATACTATGCAGCGATGGATCCGGGAACCCCATTAACGATTGTGGATCGGGCTCCAAATGAGGTCAGGCGGGTTCATCGTCAAAAGGTATATGCGTGCACAGGAAAAGCGTCTCCGAAGAGGGGATCTGTATTACAGTTCCAACACAGCGGGCATTTCACCGTCATCTTCATCATAAGCCTCGGGAACTTCTTCAAAGCCAAAGCCCGCATACATTTTGCGGGCGGCTTCATTATCATTTGCATAACACAGCCAGGCATATTTCGCCTTCCTGCACGGAGCAGAGCGAATGAAATCGAGTACGAGCTCCAACGCCTGCTTGCCGTAGCCTTTCCCCTGAAAGCGCTTGTCGATCATGAAACGCCAAATAAAGTAACTGTCCCTTGTGAACCAGTATTTTTCATTCAGGTCGTCCTCCACATCAAGGGGTATATCATATCCGATCATGACGAACCCAATGGGCTTTTCCCCTTTATAGATCCCAAAGGGAAAAACGTGAAAGCCCGCTTCCCGGATCACATATGCCAGCGCAAGACTGCCGACATTGCTGTCCAGATAGCCCTTTTGTTCTTTGGTCACACGAAGCTCTTCAATGTCATGCCAATTGAGATAATCGATCTTCTCCAAATGCAATCGGTCCATGCTTTTTATTTCCTCCCGTTGATCGCCTGTTTCCAATGTTTCAAATCGTTTTGTATAGCTCGTAGCAGTCGTGACCCTTGGGTACGTCTTTGAGTTCGCCTCTGAGCAGATAGCCGTTCTTTCTGAAGAAGTCTATGTTCCAGTCGCCCGCATTCGTCAGGATCATGGAGGCGCCGTTTTCCTTTGCCAGTTCTTCCACTTCCCGCAGCAGATATGTTCCCAGACCCTGCAGCCGCAGCGGCTCTTCCACAAACACCGCGTCGATAAAACCATAGGCTCCTTTGTCCACGTCAGCGATCACACCCGCGGCAAACCCGCCGGCTTTGTCCACAAGCTTCTTAGCATAGTTCACGCTCTCGTATTCCGGCTCAAAGGCTTCGCTGTATGTCCGAATGCCGTTCTCGATAACCTCCGCGTCTTCCTCGCTGCCGATCGAAACCTTGAACCGCGCGCCGCTGTTGTTTGTCGGCACATAGTCCGGCGTATCCCTGTCGAGGTATTTGACCAGGGAATAGCTGATATAGCC
>DBXA01000052.1 GCA_002309235.1 Christensenella sp. UBA1224
CTTGACGGGAAACAGTATACACTGGATCCCTCCATGCTGGTCATCGCCGACAGGGAGAATGCCACGGGCCTCGCCGGCATCATGGGCGGCGAGGAGAGCGAGATCACGGAAAACACAGGTGATGTTCTCTTCGAATGCGCCGCGTTTGACCACGCCAGCATCCGTGTGACGGGAAGGACGCTCGGTATCCGTACGGAGGCGAGCGGGCGCTTTGAGCGAGGCGTCAACCCGGATACAGTCCTTGACGCGCTGGACCGCGCATGCGCGCTGGTAGAGCAGCTCGGATGCGGCGAGGTAGTGAACGGCCTTTATGATTCCCGTCCGCAAGCCCCCGCGAAAGCGCCTGTCAAAGCGTCCATCAAACGCATCAACAGCCTGACCGGCGTGGATATTCCCCCGGAAAGGATACGCTCCATACTGGAAGGCCTCGGCATGGAGGTCGCCATTGAAGGCGAAAGCCTTTCCTGCAAGGTGCCCGTTTGGAGGCAGGATATCGAGATGGAAGCCGACATAGCGGAAGAAGTGCTGCGCATGTACGGCTACGATTCGCTGCCCTCCACGCTCATGACCGGCGTTACCATGCCCGGCGGGCTGAGCGAGAAAAAGAAGGCCGCGAATCCCGTACGGAATGCCCTTGTCGCCCGCGGCTTCTACGAGACCTACTCCTTCTCCTTTGTGAGCCCCAGATGGCTCAGGGAACTGCCCGTTCCGGAGGATGACCCGCGCCGCAGCCCCATCGTCATCCGCAACCCCCTCGGCGAGGATACCAGCGTGATGCGCACGTCTCTCCTCCCCTCCATGCTCTCGGTCTGCGCCTTCAACCAGAGCCGCGGCGCCCAGGAATTCCGCCTGTTCGAGCTGAGCAGTACCTTCTTCCCGAAGAAGGATGACATACTGGCCGATGAGAAGAGCACACTGTGCATGGCCATGTACGGGCCCGATGTCGATTTCTACGCCCTGCGGGATGCGGCATATGCCGTCATCGAGCAGTTCGGTGCAAAGCCCTCCATCGCGCCCGGCGGTGACGCG
Organism: Christensenella sp. UBA1224; assembly: GCA_002309235.1. Lineage (GTDB taxonomy): Bacteria > Bacillota > Clostridia > Christensenellales > Aristaeellaceae > UBA1224. Next base: position 1,030 of record DBXA01000052.1, read on the forward strand.
TACTTCCATCCCGGCCGCAAGGCGGAGATCAGCGTGCGAGGCGGCATCAAGGTAGCCCAGCTGGGTGAGATTCATCCGGATTACGCCGAAAAGTTCGATCTGAGCGGCAGGCTCTATGTCGCCGAGATCGATATCGAAGCACTCACGGGCATGCGCAGTACAGCTGTCAGGCTCAAACCCCTGCCCAAGTTCCCCGCCGTAACCCGCGACCTTGCGCTCGTCATGGATGAGAGCATAAACGTAGGGCCCGTGGCGGATTCCATCCGCAAGCACGCCGGACGAGAGCTCGAAAGGGTGGATGTATTCGATATCTACCGCGGCATACAGCTCGGCCCCGACAGGAAGAGCGTCGCCTTCTCCCTCTCCTTCCGCGCCGCAGACAGGACCATGACGGATACGGAGATCAACGCCTGCATGGATAAGGTACTTGCCGCCTGCAGGAAGGAATTCGGCGCGGAGCTGCGCTGAAATCAGCAAAGCCTGAAGAATCGATGATCCGGCCATTCAGAAACAGGGCATCCTATTGCGGGTGCCCTGTGTTTTTTGATATAATCGTGACAGACGGAACGAAAAGACAGACAGATCACCTGATCAAGGAGGCATTTGCAATGAATAAAGCGCTTCGTAAACTGTTCGTATTGCTGCTCATACTGGCCTTTGCATGCCCTGCCGCAGCGGATACCGCGGATGAGACAGGCGCCAATCGCCTGAACATCGCTTTCGGGCTTTTCTCCGTAGCTTTGCCGGAAGGCACAACCGCCGGTCCAAACACCGGAAATGTCCTGTCCGATTTCCGTTTTGAAGCAGAAGGCCTGAATCTTCTGATCTACGCAAACTATGCCCCTACTGAGGAATACGAAAAGACAGCCGGCGCCAGACTGAACAGCCTGCTGTCCTACCTGTATGCTTTTTCAGGACCAAACTATTCCGAAACGGAAGTATGCGAAGAGACGCTGGAGAACGGCATAAGCCTCCGATGGCAGTATATGCAGGGAGATCTTATGCATTCTCTTTATTTTGAAGCCGACGACGGCCGATATCGCTATAACATGAGCCTGTCATTAAGTGCTGAAGAAGCGGATAAGGAAGCAGTCCTTAAGATCATGCGCTCCTTCCGGACAGATCCCGAAATGGAGGATGATCTTTCGCAGATCCGGCAGACAAAGCTCGAAGGCGGCAGCTTCATCAGCGTCGAGCACGGGCTTGAGATACACCTGGATGAAGAGTGGGAGATCGTCCCGTATAAGGATTATCTGCTTCCCGGAACGGCTTTCATGCTTGTCAAGGACGAAGGAATGGAAATGATCCAGCTGTTCAGCGATCATCCGGTCCAGCCCGAAGAGAGCCGGGAATGGCTCGACTGGTTTCTGGACGCCAAAGGTTCCGCCGATATCGCAGGCGAGCCTTATCAGATCACGCTGGAGGGGCTCGGAGGAATCGAAGCCTGGGCAGCGGAGGAGAAGCCAGGTGTCCATATGATCGATATCGCCTTTGTCTATGAAAACTATTGCTACTACGGCATGCTCATGTGGGTGCCGGAGAACGATGAGACCGCCAGGCCCTTCATGCAGGAAGCCCTGAGGACTTTATCCTCGCCTGAACAGTAGACAGTTTAAAGAAAGCCTGCCGCAGCGCAAAAGGATACGTTCATCGGCGCATCCGTTCTGTACTGCGGCAGGCTTTATGTTTCCCTCGCTACCGAAGGGCAAACGTCTTCCCTTCCCTCGTTTCCTTCCAGGCAGGTTTTCGCAGCGCGAACAGGAAACAGGCGAAATGGATCAGCAATGTTATCGTCCAGCTGATGGGATAGGAAGCGTACAATATCGGCAGCGTATGGTACCTGGTGAAGACCGTGAAGATCCAGCCCAGGCGGAACACACAGATACCTGTGAGCGAGACCAGCATGGGCATGATGGAATAGCCCATACCCCGCAGTATCCCCACCATGCCGTCCATAAGGCCGCATACCGGGATGAACAGGCATATGCACTGCATGCGCAGTATGCCGATGCGGATGACCTCCGGATCATCCGTATACAGCGAAAGCAGAGGGCTTGCGAAAAGAAGAGCCATGCCTGAAACGAAGAACCCGACGGCCAGCTCCAGTATAAAGCACGCGGCCATGATCGGCTTGATGCGCCATTTCTGTCCGGCTCCCACATTCTGGCTGGTAAACGTCATAGCCGCCTGGTACATGGCATTATTGATGGTATAGGTAAAGCTCTCAATATTCGAAGCCGCAGAGTTGGCTGCCATGGCCATCGAAAGGAAAGAATTGACGCTGGATTGTATGATCACGTTGGAGATGGAGAACAGTGTGCTCTGCAGGCCTGCCGGGAGTCCTATCCGGATGAGCTCTCTGAGCGTATCCATATCCGCCCGTATCCTGCGTATCTCAAGCCGGATCCACCGATCGGTACGGAGGAGGCACCCGAACACCAGCACAAAGGCAAGGACCTGCGATATGGCTGTCGCCAGGGCGACGCCCACAACGCCCATACCAAAGACGACCACAAACACCACGTTCATGACCAGGTTCGCCGCCCCCGCGGTGGTCAGGTAATAAAGGGGCCTTCGGGTATCTCCCACGGCGCGCAGTATGGCGGCGCCGAAGTTGTACATCATGGTAAAAGGCATGCCCAGGAAGTATATCCGCAGGTACAGAGCCGCCTGGTCGATGACATCTGCGGGAGAAGACATGACCTCCAGCATGGGACGCGCGAAGATGAGTCCCAGAACGCTGACAAAAAGGCCGCTCACGGCGCTGAGCGCCACACTGGTATGCACGCCCTTTTCCACGCCCTGCCGGTTCTCTGAGCCGAAATTGCGCGCTACCAAAACGCCCGTGCCCACGGAAAAGCCCATGAAGAAATTCGTCAGCAGCGCGATCAGGGAGCCTGTCGAGCCTACAGCCGCAAGGGCAGTCGGCCCGACAAAGCGCCCCACCACGATCATATCCGCCGCGTTGAAGAGCAGCTGCAGGATACCCGTAATGGCAAGCGGTATCGCAAACTTCGCCACCGCACCTAAAAGGTTTCCATGCAGCATGTCCACATCCCTGTCGAATACAGAAAAACGCATGTCGTCCCTTCTTATCCTGAAAAATACATATCGTCGATAAGATACATTGCTTCCGTCAGAGCATATTGCGAGGGCTGTCCCCAGGAGACAGCCCTCTTATCATCATTATTCCGCGCAGAGCTTTTCGTACCGCTCGAGCAGTTCCTCAAAGAAGCAAAGCGCCTTGTCAACCGGCCCGCTGGTAGACATATCCACACCCGCAAGCTTCAGCGCCTCGATCGGCGGAAGGCTGCCGCCGGCGGAGAGGAATCTCTTGTAATCCGCTACAGCCGTCTCCCCTTCCGAACGGATGCGGGAAGCGATCGCCGTTGCCGCGGAGAACCCTGTCGCGTACTTATAAACATAGAACGCGCGGTAGAAATGCGGTATGCGCATCCATTCCCAGCGGATCCATTCATCCGGCGTGCAGCAGGGATAGTACAGTCTGTTCAGCCTGTCATGGAGATCGTTCAGGCTCTCATAGGTGAGCGCCTCTCCCTTCTCCGCCATCGTATGAGCCTCCAGCTCAAATTCGGCGAACATGGTCTGGCGGTATACCGTGCCGCGATAGCCGTCCAGCAGGTTATACAGGAGGAAAAGCTGCGCATTCTTCTCAGGATGCCTGTCCAGCAGCTCCAGCGCCAGCAGGACCTCGTTCACCGTTGAGGCGACCTCCGCCACGAACAGGCTGTAGCCGGCCTTTTCAAACGGCTGGTTCTTATTGGAGTACCACGTATGCATGGAATGCCCCAGCTCATGGGCGAGGGTGGAAACACTGTCGAAATTGCGCTTGTAGCTCATCAGCACAAAGGGGTGGGAATCATACGTGCCCCAGGAATACGCACCGGAGGATTTGCCTATGTTCTCATAGCAGTCTATCCAGCGCTCCTTGCGCGCACGGCGCAGCAGCTCCTGGTATTCCTCTCCCAGGGGCTTCAGGCAATCGGCCACGAGCTCCAGCGCCTCATCAAAGGGCAGAGCGATATCGAAGCCGTCCCTTGGCGTGACATACAGGTCGTAATAGGCGGGTTCATCCAACCCCGCAGCGTGCTTCGCGTTTACCTTTACCAGGCGGCTTAACGCCCCCAGGTGCTTATGCACGGTCTCTATCAGGGAAAGATACACTTCTTTTGGTATCATATCCGGGTGGAGCGACGCCTCCAGGCACGTATCGAATTTCGCCGCCCTTGCATAGAAAATATCGCTCTTTACGGAGGATGCGTATGTGGCGGCGAACGTGGAGGCAAAGGATCTGTACGTACCGTAAAGCGACTCATAGGCGGCTTTTCGCACATTCCTGTTCCCGGACATCATAGTGGGGATATAGTTCCCGTGGGTTATCTCCAGTGGCTGTCCATCCTCCCCCGTAATAGTGGGAAACTTCATATCCGCATCGGAGAGCATATCGTAGATCGTGGAAGCGGCAGAGCCCATCTCCGCCGTCATGGCTACTATGCGCTCCTCCGGTCCAGAAAGCGTGTGCGGCTTGTTGCGTATGATCTCTGTGAGCCTGACGGTAAAGGGCTCGAAATCCGGGTCCTCTATGAGACCCTTCAGGTATTCCTCCGGGCATGCCGTCAGTTCCGGCACCATATAGGCCCCGGCAGTCCCGGCCTGCATCATGAGACCTTCCGACCTGGAGACCAGCGCCTGCCAGCGGGTGACGGAATTATCCTCATCCCGGCGCATCCTTGCGTAGGAGAAAAGATTTTCGATAAGCCTGTTGACAGCCGAATAGAGCCTGGACGCCGCAAGGCAGTCATCCCTCGAAGAGAGCTTGCCCTCATAAGCCGGCAGTTCTTTTACAAGGCTTTCCGCCTTCGCGTAATCCTCTTCCCATTTTTCATCGGCAGCGTATATATCCTCCAGTGCCCACGTATCCTTTAAATCACGCGATGCCCTGGGCATGGTATCTTCTGTCATCGTCTTCTCCTCCCTCTGTCAGTCAAGCTTCGCGCCGCCTACCGGGCGGATGCCCAGCACCGTGCACGCACCTGCTCCGAAAACGCTGTTCATGAGGGAAGAATACCCATCCAGCATTTCAAACGGCACAAACGCCAGAATCGTGCCCGCGAAGCCGCCGCCGTGGATGCGCCACGCGCCTCTGCCCGTCAGCATGCGGCGGGAAAGCTCCAGTGCCAGCGCCATCTCCTGGTTCGCGCTGCCAGGTACATACAGGTTCTGCAAAAGCTTCCAGCTGCTCTCGCCGGAGGCGATGATCCCCTTAAAGAAGGTATCCAGATCGTCCTTTTTCAGCGCTTCCACGAGTACCGGCACCCTGGCATCCTCATCGTAGAAGTGGAGGGCACGCAGTATCGCCCTGTCCGGCACCTTATTCTTCAGCCGCGGGATCGCCTTCTCAAATACATCGGCAGGTATCTCACGCAGTACGCTCGCTCCCATCTCCTTGGCAACAGCCTTCATTTCTGCCGGTATCGCCGCGTATTCCGCTGTCAGGTTCCCGTGCTCGCCGCCGGCGCACACAACGCACAGAGCATAGCCTTTTGCCGCAAAATCATAGCTGAGGGCCTCCACCTTGGCGTCCGCTGTCTCAAAATCCATTGTCACAAGGCCGCCTACGGATGACGCCATCTGGTCCAGCAGCCCGGAAGGCTTGCCGAAATATACGTTCTCCGCGTATTTGGACATGACGGCCCGCTTTTCCGCAGGGATCACCCACCCGTTGTACAGAGCGTCAAACGCGCAGCACAGCATGACTTCCACCGCTGCGGAGGAGGAAAGGCCGGAGCCCTTGAACACGGTGGATGTCACTGCCATATCCATACCGCCGATCGCATACCCATTATCCTTCAGGGCCGCCGCGACGCCGCGAATGAGAGCAGTGGTCGTCTCGTATTCTGATCTCACCGGCTCCAGTTCATTGAGATCTACCTTGAATTCGGCATCGAATCCTTCCGAATGCATCCGCACGATATTTTCTTTATTCGGCGTAACGGCAGCTATGGTATCCAGCGTAACGGATGCCGCGAGAACACGCCCGTTGTTGTGATCCGTGTGATTGCCGGCGATCTCCGTGCGGCCGGGTGCCGATACGAACCGCAGCCCCTCTTTTTCCCCGTAGAGCTCCTTATGCCATGCGGCAAGCTTTTCATAGCGCGCGAGCTGCTTTTCCACCGCGCCGTCCCTTTCACCGTACAGAAGACGAATGGTATCTGTATTCATATGTATTGCTCCTCCGATCTATATCCAATGTGACTACTATTGTACAACAAAGAGCGGCCGTGTGGCAACAGAATACTGTTTTTTGAAAAGACTCCTTATCGATCACATACCTCACAAAGGCCTGTAGCTCCCATCCGGGCTCAGTATAAAGCCCTCAGCGCATTTTACCTGGAAATCAAAATAGGAGCCGCGCGGCCTCGCGTATGCCTCCATGACGGCCATGATCGTCCCGCCGTGCACCACCAGCGCGCAGTCCTCCTGAGAAGAAAACAGGTCCAGTTCACGGAAGGCATTCACGCTGCGCAGGGCAAAGCTCTGCCTGCTCTCGCCGCCCGGGAAGGGCAGCTCGCCTCCGGAATCGATCCATGCCTGGTAATCGCTGCTGCCGTTGAGCTCCCGGTAATTTTTCCCTTCAAAAGAGCCGAAATCGCATTCCCGGAAACCCGTTACGATCTCAGGCTTCATGCCGGGCCAGAGGATCTCGGCAGACCGGATGCAGCGCTTCATAGGGCTCACGAGAAGACGGGAAACGGCAGGCATATGTTTTGCCCGAAGGAGCTCCTCTCCCCCGGCGCACAGAGGTTCATCTGTCCGGCAGCCGATGTAGCGGCCCTCCAGGTTTCCCTGCGTAAGCCCGTGGCGCACAAGGTAAAGCTTCATTTGATCCTCACTCCTATCCCGCAGGTGAAGCGCCATACCTCCCGTGAGAACTGCGCGATCACGCAAAGGGCCCTTCCCACTGCCTCCCGGTATGCCCGTTCACCGGCGTCGATGGGAACGATGCCCGCGCCTACCTCATCGGCTGTGATCACGCTGTCCGGCTTCTCCCCGCAAATGCGCTGTGCGAACGCCCGGGGATCCTCGCCCCTTGAAAGCGCCTCACGTACCGACTCATGGAAGCCTATGAGTATCTCGGCTCCCGGATTATCTTTGCGGGCAAGCTCCTCCTGCCCCTGGCAGATCCCTCCGATATAGAGCTTCATAACAGCTTTCCTCCCAGCACAACGCCCGCAATGAGGCAGATCTCCATCATCTGGGAATACCACCCGGCCAGGTCACCCGTGACCCCGCCAAACTGCTTATAAGCCATATGCCTGTAATATGCCGTTACCCCCGCGGCGACGGCGATGCACACGAGCGCCAGACCCGCATCCGCCAGGCACCATACGGCAATGCAGAGAAAAGCGTACACACAGCCGCTCACGCTGACCATGCGCTTTTTCGCCGCGACCGCGAAACGATCCAGCATGCCCTCCGGCCTTGCGGAACGCAGAACGGTGAGCGCCCACGCGCTCATCGCCCGGGAAAGCACAAACGCGGCGCCGACCTGCGCGCCGTTTTCCGGCTTTGCCTGTGATACGAGCGCCGTCATCAGAAGCATGTACGCCGCACAGCCCATAACGGCAAACGCGCCGACACGGCTGTCTTTGAGTATCTCCAGCTTCTTTTCCTTCGGTTGCCAGGAGGCGAGGGCATCCTTCGTATCCATGAACCCGTCCATATGGATGCCTCCCGTGACCCATATGGGGATCACTGCGCCGACCGCTCCCTTCAGGAACGCGCCGAGCTCCATTTTCCCGCACAAGACGATCCACAGCCACATAAGGCCGCCGATCACCGCGCCTACCAGCGGGAAAAAGCACATGGCGTACCGGCGGTTTTCATCCGTCCATTCCACCTGCGGCACAGGAAGGCGTGAATAGGTGGTAAAAGCGATAAAAAGAGAATTGATCACACGCATGGCATTTCTCCTTTCAGTATGACGGGTATCGAATAGACGACCTCACAGACCGTATCCGCGAGACAGGCGATATTCCTGTTGAGGCCCGCAAGGCGCCGGATATACTCCTGTGTCGACCCGGGATATATTATGCCATCGCGGAAAACATCGTTCGTCACGATGATGAGATGCCTGCACGCCTCGGAAAGATCACGGATCGCCGGGAGGATGCGGTCTGTATCACCCCCGTCGAACATCTCGTTGGCAAGAAGGTTGGGGATGTCCTCCAGAAGCACCGTACTGCCAGGTTTCACCTGTACCTTCGCAAGGTCCTTAGGGCATTCCACCGTCTCAAAGCCTTTGCCCGCCCTCTGCTCCCTGTGGCGCGCCACGCGCCTGACCGATTCCTCATCGTACACCTGCATGGTAGCGATATAGACGCGGCCTTCATCCGGGAATGAGGAGACAAGCTTTTCCGCCCACGTGGATTTGCCGCAGCCCGAGCCGCCCGTGACCAGTGCGATCATACGCTGCCTCCCTTATGGATATAGGCATCCATACCCATGCCTTCGAAGGTGTGAACGCCGGCATAGACCCGCTGCGCCATATCCAGGAGCGGCAGAAGCGCGATCGCCCCCGTGCCCTCACCCAGTGCGAGATCCGCCCAGATAACAGGTATCAGGCCAAGCTCCTCCATGATCCTTTTGGCCGCCGGCTCATGCCCCATGTGCGAAGCTAGCATAAAGGCACGCGAAGATCCGCATAGCCTGAATGCCGCCAGCGCCGCGGCCTCCGCTATCACGCCGTCCATTATGACCGGCA
>DBXA01000139.1:0-266 GCA_002309235.1 Christensenella sp. UBA1224
GGCATGATGGAATAGGTGAAGCGGTGCTCGCCGATATCGGCATGGGGGTTCGGATAGGTGCCGGATTTGAGGAGAGTGAGTGAGAGACCTTCCTCGCTGCCGCCGTAGCCGTACTTGCAATCGTTGAGGACGGAGAAGCCGAAGGCGTCCTCCGAGACATCGGCCCACTTATGAGCACAAACCTCGAATTTGGCGACATCCCAGGAGGTATTGCGGTGTGTCGGGCGCTCGACATTGCCGAACTGTACATCGTAAGTGGCCTTATT
>DBXA01000139.1:318-1161 GCA_002309235.1 Christensenella sp. UBA1224
GTATCGAAATCGATGCGCTCGATATCGCGGTAGATGCGGATGTCCTGCACGATGGTGCTCTTCTTGTAGGAATAGGTGCAGCGGATGACAGTCATGACGGGGCCGTCGGAGATGACGCGGGCATCGGTGAGGTGATCCACATCCCAATGGCGGCGGTCATAGTAGATGTTGATATCCCAGTTGTCATAATTATGGGGACGGTTCTCGTAGGATACGAGGCGGTTCAATACCTGGCCCTCGCGGACGAGCTCGCGCCCGGTTACTTTTTCTATGAGGGATACGATGCGCATGCTCTCATCAAAGGTGCCCTTGAAGAAGGGTGTGTCGAAGCCGGAGGTATCGGCATCGGTGAATTCATCGGCGTCACAATCGGAGACAAAGCCGAAAGCGGTTGCGCCCATGGGCTTGAGGCCGCAGACATAGGCGCAGGCCTTCTCCGCATCACCGTCGAGTGTCAGGGAACGCTGGATCGGGTACACATTGCCTTCGCCATCCATGAGGCCGGCGGCGGAAGCCGGNNGCATCGAACCAGACCACATCATCACGCTCAAAATCCAGTGTATTGAAGAAGACGATATCGCCGCCAAGGTCCTCTGCGAGGGCATCCATGGCCTTGCGCGTGAGCATTGTGCAATCCCTGCGGATGCGGGCATAGGTCTTATCGGAATCCTCGTACACCTTTTCGATGGAGGAGCCGGGAAGTATATCGTGGAACTGAAGGGTGAGGGTATCCTCCCACATCTTGTGGATCTCGGCAGCGGGATAGGGAAGACCCTTCTCGATATAGGCGGCCGAGGAGAGGAGCTCCAGATCCCTGAGGGCGAGCTCCGCCTTGCGGTTGTT
>DBXA01000139.1:1182-8689 GCA_002309235.1 Christensenella sp. UBA1224
ATAGAGGTATAGGTGCCGCGGTGGTATTCGAGATAGAGCTCGCCAGACCACTTGGGCAGGCGGTCGCTGCCCGAAACGCGCTTTTCCAGGTCCTTGAAGAACTCATAGGGCATCGTATGCCGGAAGACGGGTGTGCCGGGCATGGGAGAAGCCATACGGCGGGCATTCTCGGCNNNNAGGTCGGACCGCCGCCGCCGTCTCCGTAGCCGTAGGAGACCAGGAAGTGGTCGTCCAGCGCCTTCTGCTGGAAGCGCTTCCAGCCGCCCTGGTACTGGGAAGGCTGCACCATGGCATTGTAGGTGGTGTAGAACTGGAGGCCTTCGTGCCTGCCGGTCTCCCTCGCATCGCGGGTGGGGGTGAAGTGGGTGAGCATTTCGGTGCCGTCTATGCCGCGCCAGAGGAAGGTATCGTAGGGGTAGAGGTTGAATTCCGACCAGGAAAGCTTGCTGGTGAAGAAGTAATCGATGCCGGAAAGCTTGCAGATCTGCGGGAGCGCCGCACTGTAGCCGAATACATCCGGCAGCCACAGGACGTGGTTCCTGACGCCGAACTCCTTGCGGAAGAATTCCTGTCCGTGCAGGAACTGCCTTACCAGGGATTCGCCGGAGGTGAGGTTGCAATCGGCTTCCAGCCACATGCCGCCTTCAGGCTGCCAGCGGCCTTCCTTTACTTTTTCACGGATCCTCTCGTACAGGTCCGGATGGTCTTCTTTTACGAAGGAGTAGAGGGCAGGCTGTGAGGACATGAACTTGTATTCCGGGTACTGCTCCATGAGCTTTAAGACAGTCGCAAAAGAGCGGGCGGCCTTATGACGGGTCTGGTAGATGTCCCAAAGCCAGGCGACATCGATATGGGTGTGGCCGATGCTGTCGCCGACGGCGATGGGAGGAAGGGAAGCGCGTTTTTCATAAAAGTTTTCCCTGAGATATTCGCGGGCGGCTTTGATGCCCTGTGCCCACTCTTCGGAATGGGGATAGCGAAGGTCCAGGAGATCGACTGCTTCCGCCAGGGTGTAGAGCGTACGCTCGCGTTCGGCATCGCCGTCGGGCAGCAGGCACGCGGCCTCGAGGGGGACATCGATATCGTAGATGAGGCCGATGAGTTCGGCATCCTCATCAGTCAGTGTGATCTCGAGCCTGGGCGGACGCTGGCCGGGACGCTTTGAGGAGGGGGCATAACCGTTGAGAAGGACATCGAATGAACGGCCGGGCTCCGGCGTCTCCGAAAGGAGAAGGGCGGTATGCTTGGTATCGAACGCCTGCTCGATACGGCCGTCGACGCTGGCGAGGAATTGGGGGTTGATGGCTTCCCACTCGGCCTCAAGACCTGTGCGAAGGCGGAGATAGGTGCGGCCTGTGAAGGTTTCCGGCACGGTACAGGTGAAGCGGAAATCCATCCATTCTTGCGCGGCACCCCATTCGGAACCGTTGACAAAGGGCGCCCATGCGCCTTCGCCTGCGGGAGAACAGGTGACAGCATCGACAGGACAGGTGTGAAGGATCGTTTGCTCCTTCATGACGCTGACCAGCTTTTGAAGTCGGCTTGAGAGCTGATGTGTCTGCATTATGTGACCTCCTCATATGAAAGATAATATCTCCTATCATGTAGTATAAATCCACAGGGCGGATACGTCAATCGGTAAGAGAAAAAAGCCGGATTGAAAGATGGTCCGGCAATGTGTATAATGGGACGGGAAGTGAAAAGGAAGGGGGATGGGAATGATGAAAAAGGATGTTTGGCCTGTCATGCTGACGCCGTATGACGATACGGGATCGATCGATATGGATTCTCTGGCGAGGCTTGTGGATTGGTATGAGGAAAACGGCGTAGGAGGACTTTTCGCGGTGTGCCAGTCCAGCGAGATGTTCTATCTGTCACTGCGGGAAAGATGCCTCCTTGCAGGATCTATCAAAAAAAGAGCACATGTTCCGGTCATCGCGTCGGGGCATGTTTCGGTCTCGCGCGAGGATCAGCTGGAGGAGATAAAACAGATCGCGGATACGGGTGTCGATGCGGTGATACTGATCACGAACAGGCTTGCCTGCGATCATGAGACCCCGGAGGTTTGGAAGGAAAACCTGGATTGGCTGCTCGCGCGGATCGATCCGGCTGTGCAGCTGGGCTTTTACGAATGCCCGGTGCCTTATAAGAGGCTCATTTCGGATGAGGAGCTGGCGTTCACGGCGTCTACGGGCAGATTCCGCTTTATGAAGGACACGTGCTGCGATCTTGAGACACTTAAGAGGCGGGCGGCGATCCTGGAGGGGAGCGGGATGCTGCTCTATAACGCTAATGTTTCCACGCTGCTTGACAGCGTGATCGCGGGCTGCGCCGGATTTTCCGGCGTGATGGCGAATTTCCACCCGGATCTTTACGTGTGGATGCTCGAGAATTACGAGAAATATCCCGAGCAGGCGAGAGATCTTCAGTGCCTGCTGACCATGTGCTCCATGATAGAGAGGCAGGCATACCCGGTGAATGCCAAATTCCACCTGAAGGAAATGGGGATATTCCGCTCCTGTTACGCAAGGTCACGGGCACAGGCAGAGCTCTCGGCCACGTTCATCGATGAGGTGTGCCAGATGGAGAGGCTGATCGGAAGAGCGAGGGAAAGGATAAAGGAGCTCACATGACAGGTGTTTGGCGGCATATGACCAGGCTGATAATGGTAAGGCACGGGGAGAGCGAGACGAACCTGGCAGGCAGACTGACGGGGCAGCTGGATGTGGACCTGACGCCGGCGGGGAGAGCACAGGCTGCCGAAACGGCTGCTTTCATACTGGGAAAATACAGGATCGACCGCATCGTATCCAGCGATCTGCGCCGCGCGGCGGATACCGCAAGACCGGTCGCGGACACTCTGGGGCTCGAAATAGAAACGGACAGCGCGCTCAGGGAGATGGATATGGGCCTGTGGCAGGGGCTCGCCTTTGGGGAACTGCGGCAGAAGTACGCGGAAAGCTGGAACAGATGGAGAGAGGATATCACGGAAGGCAGGCCAGACGGCGGCGAGAGCATACGCGAGACGGCGGAAAGGGTATACCGGGCTGTGGACGGCATCGTTTCCCAGTATGAAGGGGAAAATGTGCTCATCACGACCCATGCGGCCCCGGTCAGGATCATGATCTGCAGGGCTCTCGGCTGGCCGCTCGGGAAGATCCGCAGAGTGGACTGGGTCGGCAATGCATCCGTTACGGAGATCGTCTGTGAGGAGGGTAACTGGCGGTTTGTTTCCTACACGGGAACGGTCCCGGATGGGAGCACAAAGACGCTGTATGAAAAGGACTTCACATGATCCTGAGCGTATTTGAAGTAATTTGAAGCAGATGAAGTAAGATGGAAGCAGCTGCTGAAGATGCGCTGAAGTTCTTGAAGCGCAGTGGAGGTAATATAAAAAGGCACTCGCTTTTGATACGCGAATGCCTTTTTTTGCATGTCAGGAAACCGGGGACGAGCCCCATACGCATTATCCTTTCAGATCATAAAACGTGACATGGTTCTGCCTGCAGTACTCCCGCAGGGATGTCAGATACCCGTCGAAAAAGCCCTTATGCTTTTTCTCGTCGTAGGTGATGGTGCCGAGGCCTTTAACAATGACCGTGATCTGGCGGGATCGTTTGTTCAGCAGCTTCTGAAGGGCGCTCTGCGCGTAACCGAACGATATGCGCTGAACGTTATCTGCGTTCACGATATGAGGTTCTCTGCCGCCCTTGCCCTTGAGGAGCAGTACCAGTTCGTCTCCATCGGTAAAGATGACCTGCTGACGCGCCATTACTTTGTACCTCCTTCTGTCGGGATGTCTTTGGGGAGATTGTTCTTCTTACGGTCGATCAGATTGTTCTCAAAGTGGATGATGAGGCCAAGTATGATGAACAGGTAGAAGCTGAAGAAGCGCCATACCAGCATCGCCCAGAAGACGAGCCCTTCGGTAAGGGAGGAGAAGACCAGGTAAAAGGAGCCTTCCGCGATGCCGGCGTTGCCCGGCGTGGGGATGAAGGCGATGGCGGCGTTGATCATGACGATGGTGGAAAAGCATTCACTGTAGGGGATATCGCCGCCGAAGGCCGTCAGAACAAAATAGGGGACGGAATTGAGCGCGATCTGGTACCCGAGGGCAAGCAGTATGCCGCCTATGATGATATGCGGCGTGGACAGAAGACCGCGTAAGGATCTGGCGTACTCGATGACGGTCTCTTCCAAAGCGATGATCTTGGAATCGGCGTTCTTGACGATGCGCAGCTTATGAGCGAGCTTCACGAGAAGAGAACCTGCCCGTGTGATCGCTTTGGGGAAGAACATGGAGACGATGATGGCTGTGGGGAAGAAGGCGTAGAAGGACAGGCCAATGTAACAGGTAATGTTGCCTACGCCGATATCGACGGGCAGGCCGAAAAACAGAAATACGCTCAAAGCCACCAGGATGAAGCCGATCTGTATGGACATAAAGCCCGCGATTGGGATAACGGCGCTTTGTGCGGCGGGTATGCCGCTGCGGCTCATCTGATAGATCTGAAAGGGCTGTCCGCCTATGGCAGCGGGTGTGATGTTATCGTAATAACGGCCTATGAGCACTGTCCTGCGGGCGATATTCCAGCTGGCCCACCCGATGGTGCGCTTCATCAGCATGACATAGATGCATATCTCACAAAAAACGGCGAAGATAAAGCAGGCTGCGGCGGGGAGAAGGAAACGGAAATCCAGTCGGACATCCGCAAGGTTCGCTACCTCCGCCTCGCTGGCATATTCACGGTAGGCTGTCCAGCCGATGATGGCTATATTGAACAGGATAAAGACCAGAGTCTTTATCCATTTTCTCTTTTTGGGGGGAGCTTCGTTCGTCATGGCGTTCAGATACGCTTTCTTATATGAGTTTGAGCATATACTGGTATTATACCATGGAAGGGACGATTTTAAAATAACAAAACAGAGGCATTCCTGTGATATTTCCGGTTCCTTTCCGATTAATTGTTTTGACCGGGCAAGGATAAAACGATATAATAGGGACATAAGACGAGAAGCCTGGAAGGAGATGGAACGCTGTGAAGGATGTTTTGGAATTTCTGGGGACAGGAGCAGCGGATTGGTCCATGAACGACAGAGGGCCGTTTTTCCGCAGAAATTCAGCGGCGCTCCTCAACGGTGCCGTGATGATAGATTGCGGGCCTCATATCTGGGATTATACGATATCGACTTATGGGAGGAGTGTCTATCAGGGTGTTCATACGCTGCTCGTCACGCATCCGCACGGGGATCATTTCTGCAGGGAGTCTGTAGCCAGACTTGCGGATGGGAGGCGGCTTTCGGTACTGGGAGACGAGGCGACAGTGCGGCTGGCAGGCTCTATAGAAGGGGTGGACGCCGTCCCGGCGCCGCTTTTTGAGGAGACGGTCACACAGGGGTATACATGTATCCCCGTGCCGGCCAATCACGCGCCGGATCAGGAAAGCTTTCAGGCGCGGCATTATATCATTACTACGCCGAACGGGGGAACGGTCTTCTACGGCCTTGACGGGGCATGGTTCGAAAACGCGGCCTGGCATGAGATGTGCCGCCACCGCTACGATATCATGGTGCTGGATTGCACTGTGGGGGATAAAGCGGATTGGAGGCTGTTCGAGCATAATACGATCCCCATGCTGCGGATCATGGCAGAGGGGATCATGGAAAAGGGACTTTTGAAGGAGGGCGGCAGGATCTACGCGTCTCACCTTGCGAGGACGCTGCACGCATCCTACGCCGTTACGGAAGAGCTGCTGTCCGATTTCGGCGTCTTATTGGCTTACGACGGGCTGACGATCATATTCTGAGCGGCATTGTCACTTTTTGCAGGCAGCTTGAAATTCCGAAAGGTATTTCCGTATCACGATCCTGCGGTCAAAGCAATTTTCGACCTTTTGTCTGCCTTTTTTGCCCATAGCGGCTTTTTCGGCATCCGTAAGAGAGAGGAACTGCCGGATGGCGCGGGCAAGATCCTGCGCGTTTCCGGGCTCGAACAGGAGGCCGTTGATGCCGTCATCCACTACATCCGTGCATCCGGGTATGCGGGAGGCGATGAGAGCCCTTGAACAGGAAGCGCTCTCGAGCAGGGCGTTGGGAACGCCTTCTCCGCCCAAAGAGGGGAGTATGGTGCAGTGGCACAGGCTGATCCACTCCCGTATGTTCTTTACGAAGCCTATGTAGTCTATCGAGCCGGCGGCGGAATACTTTTCAAGGATATCCTCGTATTCCTTTGTCTCCGGGAAGCCTGCCACAAAGAAACGCACATCATCGCGCTCGGCGCGGATCATTTCTGCTGCCTTCAGGTATTCGTCTATGCCCTTGAGCTTCAAAATGCGGCCTACGAAGATGAAACGCGTCTCGCCGTCAAAGCGCATCTCAGCAGGGATGAAGACGTCAAGGTTGACACCGCTGCCGGGAATGAGCTCATAATGGCCTTCCCTGATGAGCCGGTTTTCCCGGAAGTATTCCATATCGGATGTGTTCTGGAAAAAGACCTTATAGCTGTGCCGCACGGAGATGCGGTAGAGCATATGGGCGAGCGCCATGCGTATCCTGCCGTCGTTGAGCATCTCTCCCCGGCCGGTGATATTGCAGATGAGCCGGCTGCCTGTAATGCGGGCGGCGATTGAACCGTATATATTGCATTTGATGGTATAGGAAAAAACGATGTCAGGCTTTTCATCCAGCATCAGGTGTATGTATTCGGCGAGGAGGGTGAGCTCCCTTGCGGGGTTCATGCTCCTGCGTTCGATATCTGCCTCCACTATCCTGCAGCCGAGCTTTGTGAAATATTCGTTTTCCTTAGACGCCGGCAGAGACAGCACCACTTCACTGCCCTCTTTGAGGAGCTGCTCGATCAGCTCCCGCCGGAAGTTATACAGCGTTATAAAGTGGTTGGCGAGAAACAATACCTTCTTCATCAGATATACCTGTCTTCCTGTGTGAGTGCCGCAATAGATCAGATGGCCGCTTTCTTTCTATTGGGCACATAGGTGCCTGTGATCTTCACAAGGCTTTCAACGATCGCATCGTCTCCCGTATCGAGGGATGCACGGAGATCGTCAAGCTCCCGGCTGAAGGCACCAAGATCCATATCTATAGGCGGAGCGATCATGATCCTGTCGTGGGAGGTGGCGGTCATCTGCCTGCGCTCGGAGTCCATCATCAGCTCCTCATACATCTTTTCGCCCGGCCGGAGACCTGTGATACTGATCTGCATATCGGTGCCGGGCCTGTAGCCGTAGAAGCGTATGAGCTTTTCCGCCAGATCCATCATGCGGACGGGCGTGCCCATGTTGAGCACGTAGATGGAGCCGCTCTGCGCCAGGGCTCCTGCCTGCAGCACCAGCTGCGCGGCTTCGGGTATAGTCATGAAATAGCGGGTGATATTCGGGTCTACCACGGTAACGGGGCCGCCGGAGCGGATCTGCTGTTCCCACAGGGGGATCACGCTGCCGTGACTGCCGAGAACATTTCCGAAACGAACGGCCATGCACTTCATATCGGT
>DBXA01000139.1:8807-40300 GCA_002309235.1 Christensenella sp. UBA1224
AGGAGGTTATAGGTACCGAAGATGTTGTTCTTGACGGCTTCGGATGGGCTGACCTCCATAAGGGGGACGTGCTTGTGGGCAGCGGCATGGAATACCACCTGGGGCTTGTAGGTCTCAAAGACCTCATCCAGGCGTGCTTTATCCCGGATAGAGCCTATGATGATATCCGTAGGGCACAGATCCTCGCCCAAGCGCAGGCGAAGGTCATACAGAAGCTCATATGCTGTGTTTTCATAAATATCGAAGATGACGAGCCTGGCGGGCGAGAAGGCGCATACCTGACGGCAGATCTCGGAGCCTATGGAGCCGCCGCCGCCCGTTACGAGCACGGTCCTGCCCTTTATGTAGGAGAGGATGCCCTCGGTATCCAGCTTCACCTCTTCCCTTGTGAGGAAATCGGATACCTTCAGTTGGCGTATGGTGGGTCTCACGTCTCCCTTCATCTCAGAAGGGGCGGAGAAGATATAGACGCGCCGCCTGGTGGCATTGGCAGATTCGGTGAGCCTGCGCATATCCTCGCTGTTCATGGTGGGAACGGCGATGAGTATGGAATCGATCTTTTTCTTTTCGACGATATCGGGGAGGTCTCTGATCGTGCCCACGACGGGGAGACCATGTATATGCATGCGCTGCTTTGCCGGGTCGTCATCGAGGAAGGCAACGGGATAGCCGAAGCTGCCGGCATTGGTGCGGCACATGTTCACGGCATATGCGCCGGCATTTCCCGCGCCGATGATGAGCATGCGTTCGCTCTCGCGCGTCTTTGCATGCTGTCCCTTGCGGCTGATGTACCAGTGGTAGAAGAACCTGGAGCCTATGATGAGCGCGAGGGAAAGCACAGCCGTCAGCACAAGATGGCTGCGGCTCATATAGATGTTCGCGAGGGAATTGATGCCTATGGTGATAAGGCATGCAGCAATGCAGGTGACGACGAGGCGTATGATCTCGCTCACGCCTGCATAGCGCCAAAGGACACGGTATTGGCCCCCCAGGAGATAACAGGCCGCATAAACGGCCAGGATATAGGGGATGCCTTTGTGGAGGGCATTGCGCTGCCAGGAGGCCATGCCGCTCTCGAACCGGATGACCGTAGCGAGCCATATGGCAAGCCCGGTGAGCAGCATGTCGAACAGGAGCATGCAGAGCATGCGTCCTATGATGGCGAGTCTAACGTGTGCTTTCATACCAAGAGCTCCCTGTCAGTCTACGACGACCGTCGTATGAGATTCACAGTTTGACCATATCCAGTGCGCATCCGCTACACTGAGCCTGATACAGCCGTGGGAGGCGCGCCTTCCCAGATTGTTGAGGGAAGAACGGGAAAGGGTGGATTCATCCTGCTGCGCGTAGAGGACTGAGTGGAACATGATGCCGCCTGAGATATAGAAGGCGTACTGCGCCCAGCAATCCCACTCCTTGAAGTAATGCCATCTTCCTCCCCTTGCCGTATTGGTATAGGTACCGAAGGGAGTGGGGTTCGCGACGGTGCCGCTGGAGCAAACCATCGTGCGTACCAGTATGGTGTATTCGTCGTTTTCATCGTAAGTATAGGCGTAAACGCGCTGCTTGCTCACCTTGACTTCCAGGAGATAGGTGCGCATGCCCTTTTTGGCATTCGCGGAGAAGAGGGCGCGCAGGGTTTCCCTGTCGCAAACGCCTGTTTCCTCTAAACCGTTGCGCTTCTGGAATTTGGTGATGGCAGCGGCGGTATCCTCGCCGTAGATGCCGTCAACGCCCTTGAAAAGGTACTCGAGGGAGATGAGACGTCTTTGTATGCGCGTGACATCATCGCCCTTGTCCTTCAGGCGGTATGTATCCTGAGGAGGAAGAAGATCCTCGTTCTCGATATAGGCCCGCAGCAGCGTATCCATGGCGCCGTTGATATTGATATCGTAGGGATCTTCGTTGAACCATGCGATGGTTTCGCCCTGGCCGATGGAGAAGGTTTTATCGGCGGAAGGCGCAACTGTCATGTCTATCCCGATATCATCCATGGGAAGCCATATGGCGAACCCTGATGTGTTTTCCGTATCCTGCTGGTCTTTCTCAGCCGTTCCCTTTGTCATGGCATAGGACCCAAGGGCGATGCCCCTGTCCCTGAGATAGGTTTGCAGGCCGGCAACGGCATTTTTCGTCTTCTGACCGAATAATCCATCGGATTCCGTTGCTTCCATAAAGCCCTGCTGCCGGAGCAGGTCCTGCAGGGTGCGGACAGATTCGCCTTTGTCACCGGAGGAACAAGCGGTATAGCGCGTGGGCGTTGTATCCGCGCTGTAGAGCAGGGTGAGCGTTTCTACGCTGGCAAAGCCTGTTTCGGGGATGCCCTGCGCGTACTGGAATGCCCGGATGGCAGTTCTGGTGTTCGCATCGTAGGTGCCGGACGGAGCCCCGGGGAGATAGCCCAGGTTCTTGAGGCGGTTCTGCATGCGTTTGACTTCATCACCGGTTTTGCCCGGCTTGAGCTCGCCTGTTACAAAGTTGTCTCTGGAGCTGTAGAGGATCTCGAGCAGGTCTGTATCCGCGACGCCGTCAACCTTGACGGTTCCCTTGCCGTTTTTGATATTCAGATAGTTTTCATAAGCCGCAACGGCGGATCTGACCTGGGTGTCGTATTCTTCACTCCCGCTGTCGAGCAGGAAGCCGAGGGCAGCGAGCTTGCGCCTCAGGGAAGAGACGGCGATGCCCCTGTCGCCCGGGTTGAGATCGTTTGTGAGGATAACGGCAAATTCACCAGAAGGGTGCTTTCCGATATCGGCCACCGTGATGCGGTCGGAGGACGTTATGTATTCTCCTGTGATGCTCGCATATGAGGGGCAGGGAATGGCCGCCGTGATGGTTATAAAGAGCAGTATAGCTATCAATCTGCGCATGGGAGATGAAGTACCTTTCGGGTTTGTTATTCTTCGGGCAGGATGGAGGAGAGCAGATCCCAGATCCGCTGGAGATCCTCGCTGTTATAATACCGGAGGACGAGCTTGCCGCGCTTTTCATCGCCTTCCAGCTCCGCTTTCGTACCGAAGGCGCGCCGGGCCATCTGCTCAAGCTGCCCAAGCTCCGGACTGCGGCGCGGGACAGGCTTCTTTTCCGGCTTTTTGCCTGCGTTTGCCGCGCATATCTTTTCTGTCTGCCGGACGGACCAGGCCTGTGCTGCCGCAAGGTTAGCCAGGCGCAGTATTGCGACCCTGTCATTGAGACCGGCGAGGGCTTTGGCATGCCCCTGTGAGAGCTTGCCTTCGCGCAGCATGCTTATCACCTCTTCGGGAAGGGTAAGCAGGCGCAGTGCGTTCGCTACAGCCGGGCGGCTCTTGCCCAGACGGGCTGCGCAGGTTTCCTGCGTATAGCCGAATTTCTCCATAAGATCGCTGATAGCCAGGGCTTCATCGACACAGTTCAGGTCGTCCCGCTGCAGGTTTTCGATGAGGGCAGCTTCCGCACGGGCCGCATCCTCCATTTGGCGTACGATGACGGGCACTTCCGCAAGACCGGCCATGCGGGCGGCTCTCCAGCGGCGCTCACCGGCGATCAGCGTGTATCTCCCGTCCTTTTCTTCTGCCAGTATCGGCTGGAGTATCNNCCCCACTGAGCGGATGGAATCCGCCAGCTGCTCAAGCGCTTCCTCATCGAAAGCCCTTCTGGGCTGGTTTGGGTTGGGGTCGATCTTATCGATGGAGACCTGCATCACCTTTTCGCCGGATGCGGGCTCTTCACGTATCTCTATCTCATCGCCGAGCAGCGCGGAAAGACCGCGGCCAAGGCCTGTTTTCTTATTCATATATGCCTCCCGTGATCAGTCAGTGCCTGATCAGTTCTTTTGCGAGTTCTGTATAGGCGATCGCGCCGGATGAATGCGGATCGTAGATATGTATGGGCTGCCCGTGGCTCGGCGCCTCGCTCAGGCGCACATTGCGCGGTATCATCGTCTTAAACAGGTATTCCTTGAAGTACCTGCGCACCTCATCTGCCACCTGCTCGCTGAGCCGCGTGCGGGTATCGTACATCGTGAGCACTACGCCTTCCACCTTGAGGGAGGGGTTCAGCCTCTTGCGTACGAGCATGAGGGTGTTCATCAGCTGCCCGACGCCCTCCAGGGCGTAATACTCGCACTGTATCGGCACCAGCATGGAATCGGCGCAGGTAAGGGCGTTGAGCGTCAGAAGGCTCAGGGAAGGGGGACAGTCGATGAAGATGAAATCGAATTCATCCCGCAGGAGGAGCAGAGAATCCCGCAGCATGTATTCGCGCCGCGGCGTATCCACGAGCTCGATCTCCGCGCCGGACAATTCGATGGAGCCCGGCAGGAGGCTCAGTCCTTTCACGGATGTCTCCAGCATGATATCCTTCGCGGTGATCTCCTTATCCGTCAGCATATCATAGACGGTAGCCTGTTCATCCGATACGGTGATGCCGAAACCGCTGGTGGCATTGTGCTGCGGGTCGATATCCACCAGGAGCACCTTTTTGCCCTGGGCTGCTACACATGCGCTCAGATCGATGGCAGTGGTGGTCTTGCCGACGCCGCCTTTCTGATTGGTAATGGCGATGATCCTGCCCATAAACATTCCTCCGATACGCACACCTAACCTATCATATCCAGTCTGATTATTATAGAACAAAATGGCGAAGCGCACAACAGAAGGATAGTTAATACTTTGTATCCGTGCGATTCGAGGACGCAGAGGTTTTTTCCTCACAAAAAAACTGCCTCCCGATGAGACAGTTTTTTCCGGATGTTTGTTCCGCATTACAGCCTGCTTCGCAGTATCTTTCCGCTGACGGTCTTGGGCAGGCTTTTGCAGAAGGAGACGATGCGCGGGTATTTGTACGGCGCGGTCTTTTCCTTAACGTAGGTCTGGATCTCTTTCTTGAGCGCTTCCGAGGGTTCCGTGCCTTCAACCAGCACGATGCTCGCCTTGACGACCTGGCCGCGTACCTCGTCCGGCGCCGCGGATACGCCGCACTCCAGCACATAGGGGAGCTCCATGATCACGCTTTCGATCTCAAACGGCCCTATCCTGTAACCGGAGGACTTGATGACATCGTCCGTGCGGCCCACGTACCAGTAATAGCCGTCCTCGTCCATCCAGGCCTGGTCTCCCGTATGGTACCAGCCGTCCCGCCAGGTCTCGGCAGTTTTTTCCGGGCTGTTGTAATAGCCGGTTGAGAGACCGCAGGGGATACCGCCTGATATATTGATGACGATCTCTCCTGTTTCGCCTACGGGAACGAATTTGCCGTCCTGGTCCATGAGCCTTACATCATAGATAGGTGCAGGCTTGCCCATGGAGCCTACCTTGTGAGGCCTTCCCACCATGTTTCCTATGATCATGGTGCTCTCCGACTGGCCGAACCCTTCTATGATCTGAAGGCCGGTGATCTTTTCGAACTGGTGATATACCTCCGGGTTCAGGGCTTCTCCGGCGGTGGTCATATGCTTGATGGAAGAGAAATCGTACTTGCTGATATCCTGCTTGATCAGCATGCGCAGCATGGTTGGCGGCGCGCAGAAGGTGGTGATATGATATTTGGCGAACAAAGGCATGATGTCCGCGGCATCAAACCTGTCAAAATCGTATACGAATGTCGCCGCTTCACACAGCCACTGTCCGTAGAGCTTTCCCCACATGGATTTGGCCCAGCCTGTATCGCTGATCGTCAGGTGCAGGCCGTCCGGATCCACATTGTGCCAGTAGCGCGCGGTATGGAAATGACCAAGGGGATACTTGTGGTTGTGCAGCGTACTCTTCGGGTATCCGCTGGTGCCGGATGTGAAGAACATGAGGAGGGGATCATCTCCGCAGGGGGATTCGGCCGTGCGGTCAAAGTGGGAGGAGTACATGGGGTATTCCTCATCGAACGTACGCCAGCCATCCCTCGTCCCGTTCACGATCAGCTTGTGCTTGAGCGTGGGACAGGTTCGGGAAGCGATGTCCACTTCCGCCGCAGTCTCGCCATCGGCCGTACAGAGTATCGCGCTGACGCCGACGGACTGGAAACGATATTCGAAATCATGCGACTTGAGCTGGTTCGTGGCGGGGATGGCGATGGCCCCCAGTTTATTGAGGCCTATGATGGCAGGCCAGAACTGGTAATGCCTCTTGAGCACCAGCATGACCCTGTCGCCCTTGCGGATGCCCAGCGCTTTAAAGTAATTCGCGCACCTTGCGGAAAGGGTCTTCATATCCTTGAAGGTAAAGCGCCTTTCTTCCTTTTCGCGGGACAGGTGCAGCATGCACAGCTTATCCGGCTTTGTCCTGCCCAGCTCGTCCACGATATCAAAGGCGAAATTGAATGTATCCGCGTTTTTGAAGCGTATGGAGATGGGGGAGCCGTTCTCGTCCTCTGTGACATCGATAAACTTTCTGTAGACGCGATCCTCGGTATCCCGGGTAGTGATCGATCTGTCCTCCACGGCTTTTGAAGGCGCGAGCTCCGGTATCGGTTCTCCGGTTGGGTTGAGAACGATCGCGTAGAAGATACAGTCTTCCCCGTTGACGGCGATCATACCGTGGGGGGTATCACTGTCGTAATAGATGCTGTCGCCGGGGCCGAGCGTTTCACGGTGCTCGCCTATCTGCACCAGCAGGTGGCCTTCTACGACCAGGTCCAGCTCCTGCCCGGCGTGTGATGTTAATTCGATGTCCCTGTACTGGGCGGTCTCATCGTACTTGCTGCAAACGTACAGGGGCTCAGCGATACGGTTCTGAAAGGCATAGGCCAGGTTGTAATAGGTCATGCCGTGGGCGTTGGCGATCTCCTGCCCGGCGCCTCTTCTGGTGAGAGTGTAGGATTTGAGCGTAGGGGAATGGCCTTCTATGATATCGGTCACGTTTACGCCAAGGGCCAGTGAGCAGCGGTAGATGAAGGCGAAATTCAGGTCGCTCGTACCGTTTTCGCACCGGATGTATTCTTCCTCCGATACGCCTGTCTTTGCTGCCATATCCGCGGTCGTGAGGTTCAGTATCTCGCGCAGGTCTCTGATGCGGGATGCCATCTCCATTATCTTGTAATCAAGGCCTGTCATCTGTGCCATGGGAACATCTGCCTTTCGTATTCTTCCGGAAATAAAAAACGCCTCAAAGAAACTCTTTGAGACGGATTGTCGATCATATCCGCGGTACCACTCAAATTGCAGCCTGTGGCTGCCCCTCATCAGGGTCTGACAACCCCTATGTATTGACGCAACATTAACGGGGAGGTTCTACTTGCCTTTCGCTTTCTTCCTCCCGG
The DNA here is from genome assembly GCA_002309235.1 of Christensenella sp. UBA1224. Taxonomy (GTDB): domain Bacteria; phylum Bacillota; class Clostridia; order Christensenellales; family Aristaeellaceae; genus UBA1224. The sequence continues at coordinate 16,035 of DBXA01000139.1, forward strand.
CTCGGAAGCTACAGTGCGCATACAGCCGCGGCAGCTTACACCGCCCGCTGCCTCTCTTCGGCGGTCAAAATACCCGCACACTCTTCGTCAAAGCCTTTATATCTAATTGTTGCTAAATTGTAACATGCCGCACCCCAAAGGTCAATCGCAGCCTCAACATTTAACATTAGCGCGGTGCAACTCCTCAGATGCCCTTCCAGGGCGCTGTTATGAACACCAGTTCAATAAAATATACAATAAGCATAAAAAAGTAAATTGGTATTGAATGAGATTGTCTATGATGTTATAATATCTATGCAAATTCAGCTTCGTAAGGAGGGCTGCACCATGGCTGCTCGGCGCATATCCGTGCGAAAACGCAAAGAGTGGACCGCCGCTTACCTGATGGTAGCGCCGGTTGTGCTGGGTATAATGGTCTTTTACTTTATCCCCACACTCTGGACGATATTCATGTCATTCACCGAAGGGCCTGATTTTCTTACATACCAATTTGTCGGGTGGAAGAATTACACCGTACTGTGGAGGGAACTCCTGAACGGTGCGGAATTCTCGCATGAGCTCGTCAATACCGTCTACTATGCTTTTGTATCGGTCGGCTTCGGCCTGTGCTTCAGCGTGCTGTTCGCGAACCTGCTCAACCAGAATATCAAGTGCCGTTCGCTTTTCAGGCTGATCTACTTCCTGCCCTGCCTTACGATGGCTTCCGCTGTCGGTGTGGTGTGGCGCTTCCTCTTCAACTCCAAATTCGGCCTGATCAACGCGATCCTGAGCTGGATCGGCATAAAAGGCCCCATGTGGCTGAGCGACGGGCATTTTACGATCCCCTCCGCTATTATCGTAGGCGTATGGTCGAGCGTCGGCTACAACATGATACTCCTGCTCGCGGGCCTTCAGAACATCTCCAAGACCTATTATGAGGCGGCGGAGATCGACGGCGCGAACAGCATACAGCGTTTCCGGCATATCACGATACCGCTCCTCAGTCCGGTCCTTTTCTTCGTCATGCTGACCAGCGTCATGGGCGGCTTCAAGATGTTCGACCTCATCTACACACTGTCGAATGCCGCGGGCTCCTCCGCGTCCATACTTCTCAACTATCGCACGATGGTGTTCGGCATCTACGAGCGCGGATTCCTGTATACCAAGTTCGGCGTTGCCTCCGCGGAAGCCGTGATCCTGCTGCTCATCATACTCGCGCTCACCCTCATACAGATGAAGGCCCAGAAAAAATGGGTCCACTACGAATAAGGAAAGGAGTTGTCCGGTATGACTGTCAACGCAATAACACCCTGCAGGCGCACCGTGAACTCCTCAAAGGTGATAGCCCGCTCGATCCTCTACCTGGTTCTCATCCTCTGGGCGATATTCATGATCATGCCCTTCGCATGGATGATACTTACCAGCATCAAGACCACCAAAGAGGCCATGAAGATCCCGCTGATCTGGCTGCCTAAAGTGCCGCAGTGGGGCAATTACGCAAACGTGCTCACGAAATACAATTTCGGTACGTACTATTACAACACGGCTTTCTGCACCATTTTCACCGTCGGTATACAGGTCATCACATGCTCTATGGCAGCCTATGTTTTCGCGAGGCTCGACTTCCCGGGAAAGAATGTCATATTCCTCCTCATGCTCTCGGTCATGATGGTGCCGGCGCAGATGATCATGATACCGCGCTATGTCATAACGCAGAAGCTCGGTCTCCTCAATACCTTGTGGGGCGTCATCGTTTCCAATGTCCCCAGTATTTACGGAACGTTCTTCTTAAGACAGAATTTCCAGAGCTTGCCAAGGGACCTGGATGAATCCGCTATGCTCGACGGCTGCGGCTTCTTCCGCACTTACTGGCAGATCCTCCTGCCCCTGGTGCGCAACGGCCTTATCTCCTACGCGGTGCTCGGCATCATGTGGGCATGGAATGACTTCCTGTGGCCGCTGCTCGTTATCTCTTCCAAAAAGAACTACGTGCTCTCCATCGCCATAGCCAATCTGCAGGGAGAGTACAATACGGATTATCCGCTTATGATGACGGCAGGTACCGTTTCCATGCTGCCGATCCTCGTGGTATTCATCTTCGCGCAGAAGTATCTGATGGAAGGCATTGCGATCTCCGGCCTCAAGAACTGATTGCGGAACACGGCGTACAGGCAGAAATGCCTTTCGCATACCAGAATCGTATCCCTTACCGGGCTTGCCCGGCGGACAATATTCATTTTAGGAGGTTTTGCCCATGAAGAAACTGCTTGCCCTGGTTCTTGCCCTTGTCTTCGTCCTCTCAGCTGCGCCGGCTTTCGCCGCGACCGAGATCGAGTTCGTCTTCTGGATGAGCGAACAGCAGGACGAGATCTTTGAAATGGTCGATGCTTACAACAACTCTCAGAGCGATGTCCATGTCACCGCTAACCTGATCTCTTCCGGTTATTGGGATAAGATGGGCGTTGCGGTACCGGCCGGCGAAGGCACCGACGTTCTGTGCGTCAATGCCCTCCACATGGTCGACTACATCAAGAACGGCTATCTGCTGGACATCTCCGATCTGTTCGAATCCGGCGCCATCGATCTTGGCAACTTTGCGGAGTCCACGTATATGACTTCCACTGTTGGCGGCAAGACCTGGGGCATCCCGAAGGACTATGATACCATCGCTATCGTTTACAACAAGGCTATCTTTGATGAGGCCGGCGTAGCCTATCCGGAAAACAACTGGACCTGGGACGAGTTCGTAGCGACCTGCCAGGCCATCACTGACGCCACTGGACTGTATGCTGTTGCCGCCAACGGCTCCATGCAGACCTTCGGCTACCTCACCTTTGCTGCCGGCGGAAAAGACTTCAACGAGGACGGCACCTGCGCTCTCAACAGTGAAGAGGTCATCGGCGCCTATCAGGCCCTCGCGGATCTGATCCACGTCTACAAGGTAGCTCCGACTATCGAAGAACTCAACGAGACCGACACCGCGACCATGCTCCTTTCCGACATGCTCGCAATGTGCTTCACCGGCTCCTGGAATGTCAACTACTATTCCGAGCAGCTGGGCGAGAACTTCGGCGTTGTGACCCTCCCGATCTACAACAATACCGAGGCCAACATCGTACACTCCGTTGCCTTCTCCGGCAATGCGAAGACCAAGAACCCCGAAGCAGTCAAGGACTTCCTGACCTATCTGGCTACCTATGATGCCCAGGCGATCACCGCCAGCACCGTTATCCCGGCCTTCAACGGCCTGGTCGATGTGTGGGCCTCCAACTATGATGTTGACCTGACCGGCTTCACCACGCCTGTTCCGAACGGAACGGCTGTCCCGCTGCCCTGCGCTCCGCAGAACGCTGCTGAGATCTACACCGCCATGGGCAACATGATCGGTGACTGCCTGCAGTTCAACAACGTAGCTCAGACTGTTGCGGAGTACACTGCCAAGATCGACGAACTGCTCAAGTAATTTGCAGTAGACCTTCAAAAGACGATTCTGGTAGAGGCTGCCTCAATGCGGGGCAGCCTCTTTTCAAGGGAAATGATGGAGGACAGATATGATCGAAATTCGCAGGGCGTTATTAGCGGATGCGGAAAGGCTTTTGGAGATATACGGTCACTATGTCAGGGATACGGCGGTCACCTTTGAGTATGAAGTCCCTTCTGTAGAAGAATTCCGTTCCCGCATGACACGGATCATGAAACGCTATCCGTATCTTGTCATTGTCAGGGATGGTGTGACAGAAGGCTATGCGTATGCCGGACCTTTTAAAGACAGGGCAGCTTATGACTGGTCGTGCGAAGTCACGATCTACCTTGATCACAGGGCACACAAATGCGGTATGGGACGAAAGCTCTATACTGCGCTGGAAGGGGCCCTCATGGAAATGGGGATACAGAACCTGTATGCCTGCATTGCTTACCCTGAGACAGAAGACGAGTTTCTTACGAAAAACAGCGCGGATTTCCATGCGCATCTTGGTTATGCCAGGGCCGGTATATTCCATAAATGCGGTTATAAGTTCGGGCGCTGGTATGATATGATCTGGATGGAGAAGATCATAGGGGACCACGAAGACGCGCAGAAACCCATCAGGGATTATCCGTTATTGGATAAACGGTAAACTGCGTGACCCGCTGTTCAGATGCTCAGCCTTGCGAGGGCAAAGCTGTTTCCCTGCATCACAAAGCTGTTCCCCTGTGCTTCCGCTGTATCGAGATCATGTGTATCATCAACGATGCGAAGCTCCGAAAGATGCATGCCCGGTAAGTCTATCGTCACTTTGGCGGGGAGAGGCGGCGTGCGGTCAAAACCCTCATCATCGTTGTAGAAGGAGATGTATATGAGCACATCCCCGTTTTTATCCAGAGCGGCGGTGCAGTAGATATCCTCATCGGAAGAACAGGCGATCTGCGTACCTGCTTTGTACAGCTTGTTCCATGCATACAGAGCCCAGTAGCCCTTGAGCACGTCCACATCTCTCCCGGCACCGTGGGTCGTCATAGGCTTTGGGACGAAAAGATTGTTCCAGCTGCTCATCAAGACCTGCGCATCATAGAACATGAGCATATCCGTGCGCGTCGATTGTACGGAACTGATGACCGCGGCCATGAAGGACGCGGCGAAGGCGGTTTTATGCAGGTCTATGCTGGCCTGTATGGTGTCATCCCACCGGACGACGTAATTCCATTCGTCATAGATGCTTTGGACTCCGGAAAAACCGTACCTGTCCAGCGCACTGCTTACGATATTCGATGCTTCAACGGCTTGCCCGGGCGTATGGCAATAGCCATGCCAGGATACGAAATCGAGCGGGCAGCCATGTTCCTTCACATATTTGAGAAAAGGTTCAAACATACGGGACCATGGGCTTGTGAGGGCGAGCCCTCCTACCTTGATATCAGGATGCTCCCGCTTTAATACGGTCGAAACGGCCCTGTACAGTTCGAATATCTGTTCTTCAGAGCCTGTCCAGCACTGCGGGATGTCAGGCTCATTCCAAACCTCCCAATAACGGATATCCCAATGGAAACCGTTCGCCCATCCTTCATTGTAATGCGCGACGATGTGGGAGCATATGTCCGCAAACTTTTTATAATCCCGCGGCGGATGGATATGGCGTTTGATGGACTGATGCTCTATGGAGGAACCAAGGCGGTAAAACGGCTCCGTTCCCGCTTCACGCATCAGACGGAGGTATTCATCGGTAAAAGTGAAATTGTAGGAAGCCGGATCATCCGTATCCGCTTCAAAGCAGGGGAATATGCAGTGGATATCCACGAATTCTCCCGAGCCGAAGGGATATTCGATGTCGTGCGTGCGCCCGAAGGGGATGCCGGCGGCTCTGAACCGTTCACTTGCGTCAAATGTGAAATTGGCAGTCACCGGGCCGCCTCCCACACCGTGCATTGGCTTGACAGGGCCGAGGATCCTGCTTCTATCGATCCGCAGCAGCTTTTCCTTCATAGGTACCATCTCCTTTCCCCGTATGTGATAAGTATACCATGCGGTTACGTAGACTGAAAGACTGTATTTCCGCAAAGTGCTGTTCTTCTGGATTGTCAGTGCGGTTTATGGTATCATGAAGAAGAACTTTTGACCGGCAGACGCTGCCGTATCAATACAGCTGAGGTTTGAGACCAGTATGAGGATAGGCGTTATTTCGGATATACACAGCAATCTGCCGGCACTGCAGGCATGCATCCGGTATCTGGAAGCAGAGGGCTGCGATAAGTATTTCTTCCTGGGGGACTATGTTTCGGATACGCCGTACACGAGAGAAACCATGGACTTCCTGTACGGGTTCTTCCGTACGCATGCATGCCGCGTCCTGCGGGGAAACAGAGAAGAGTACATGCTCTCCCAGCGCACGGCGCTCAAAAACGGTGTGCAGGAACAGATCTGGCGTTATAATTCCGCGAGCGGCAACCTGCGCTATGCCTACGAACAGCTGACAGGGGAGGACCTGGATTTCTTTGAAAGCCTCCCCATCACCTTCGACTGCAAAGAAGAAGGATACCCCGGCATCCGCTGCTGTCACGGTTCTCCGGAAAACGTAAGAGAGCTTGTGCGGCTGGATGGGGACAGGGTGAAATACTGGCTGGATAAGACACCGTATCGCTACCTGATCTGCGCGCATACGCACTGCCCCGGAGAACTTGAGTATCGCGGAAAACACTGCTTCAATCCCGGCTGTGTGGGGATAGCGATCAATGACCCGGGGTTTGCCCAGTGCCTTATGCTGGAGGATGTCGTTGTCAACGGGGAGATATGCTGGAAACCGTCGTTTTTGAAGATCCCGTACGATAACAAGAAGGTCGTTCGGGATATGGTGGAAGGCGGATTGCTGGAAAAAGGCGCCTGGTTCATCAACGGCAATATCCGGATCCTGCTGACGGGGAAGGATGGCTCGGCGCAGATGGTGGGAATGGCCTGCAGGCTTTCCGAGCAGGCGGGTGAGACCACTGCCTGGCCTCTGATCGATGAAAAGTATTTTGAACAGGCAGCCCGGGCTTTGGGGATACCCGACTGGAGAGAGTATTGACGCAGGGGGCCGGTGTATGAAGGATATGAGACGGATGAACGGAAAACTGATCGGCATGGCGTTCTATAGATCCCTCCCCGTCATGGCTGGCTATCTGGTCCTCGGGATAGGATTCGGGATCCTTATGCGATCGGCGGGTTACGGCGTTTTATGGGCATTTGCCATGAGCGCTTTTATCTATGCCGGTTCCATGCAATACGTAGGAGCAGGGCTTCTTGCGGGCGGCGCGTCCGTCATTCTGACCGCGCTGACCACGCTGATGGTCAACGCGCGCCACCTTTTCTACAGTATTTCGATGATAGACAGGTATAAGGATGCCGGAAAGGTAAAGCCATACCTGATCTTCGCCCTGACAGATGAAACATATTCTCTCCTTTGCGATGGGAAAGTGCCGGAGGGGGAGGATGCGGACAGGTACCGCTTCCTCGTTTCCCTTTTCGATCACTGCTACTGGGTCACGGGAAGCGTGGCAGGCAGCCTGCTCGGCAGTGTCCTTCCCTTTTCCACACTGGGGATCGAATTTGCCATGACCGCCCTGTTTCTGGTCTCGTTTACGGAGCAGTGGATCGGGAACGGAGATCATATCCCGGCGGTCACGGGGGCAGCCGCTTCTCTTTTCTGCCTGCTGGTATTCGGGGCGGAGCGGTTCCTGATCCCGTCCATGCTTCTGATCACACTGGTGCTCACGCTTGTGCGCGGGAGGGAGGCGGACGCAGAATGAGATCTGCCATACTCGTCGCTGTGATGGCCGGGGTGACGATCCTCCTCCGGTTCCTCCCGTTCTGGGTCTTCAAAAAGAAAACACCTGCATTCATCTCGTACCTGGGCAGGGTATTGCCGCCCGCGATCATGGGCATGCTGGTCGTATACTGCCTGAAGGATACGCCTGTCCTGGAAGCACCGCATGGCCTTCCGGAGCTCATCGCATCCTTAATCGTCATCGGGCTGCAGTTATGGAAACACAATTCACTCTTGAGCATCCTTTCCGGTACCTGCGCGTATATGCTGATGGTCCAGACGGTATTCTGACGCAGGCAGCGACAGGCTTTGCGGGCGGGCTGACGGCTGATGAGATATGAAAACACCAAAAGTCTTAGGACTCTTGGCGCAATGTCTGCAAAGCGGCAGCACTTTGAAAGACATATGTACAGAGAAATGCTGAAAGAGCTGGAAGTCTGGAAGCAAAAATACACAGGAAGCTTTAAAGCAGGTTCATATCTCCATGCCCGGGTATGCATATCTCGGTGTGCGGGAGATAAACGCGCAATCCTTCCCGTACAAGGCATGCGTGTTCTTCCGTCCACATATCGCTTGGCTCACGGCCGAAATCGTATAGATGCGCGAGCCATATGCGCCGCGCTTTTGAGGCGGCGAAATAGCGGCAGAAGGCATCGACATCCGTCTGAGTGAAGTTCAGGGCGCTGCGCCTGCCGAGCCAGACGTGGGCGAACAGCTCGTCTGCATATTCAAGCGGCGGGGCTTTATCGTAGGAACGCACGTCGCCGGGAAACAGGAATATCCTTCCGGCGGTGACGACGCGGAAACCGTATTCATCCAGGCCGTGCAGCTCCCCGCCGTACATATCCCTGTGGAGGGAGACGAAGGCGGATGCCTGCAGCCCCCCGATCTCCACCGTTTCGACCGGGGAGACATACCGGACGGACCCCGCGCATTCTTCAGCCGCTTTCCGCTGCTCGTCCGTAAGGAAGTCCGGCATTATCACCTGGGCTCCGGTTTCCCGCATTGCCTTTAGAAAACGCGGATCATAATGATCCCCATGCAGATGGGTTATGAATATCGCCTTTACTTCGCCTAAAACGCCGGCGAGCTGCTCATCCGCAAGCGCATGCTCATCGGCAGAGAGTACGGGGTCGACCAGCCAAAGCTCGCCCCCTGTGCGCATGAGGTAGCTTGCGTGATGAAGGAGCCAGAAGGCATCCTTTGCGCCTTCGGCCAGTTCCTGCCGTATGGCTTTCCATTTTTCCTCAAAACCGATCATTCTCCGAGTATCTCCCTTAATGTATTGATGGAATCCTCCATACCGGTCCGTACATCCATATAGGATATGTATTTATCGGCCTTTACCTCGATATTGTAGATCCCCTTGTATCCTGCTTCCTTGAGAGCGGCTATGTACGCGCTGATGGGGCAGGGAACGATGGGATGATGCGTATCCATGTCTTTCAGGCAGTGAATATGGGTATGCCGTACGAGTGACAGGGCCTCGTGAGAGGGAACCGTTTCGATCGGCAGGCCAGATCTGACTACATTGTAGGCATAATGGCCCATATCCCAGCAGATACCGATGTTCGGGCTTTTCGGGAGCGTCGCGGGTATGTTGTTGATGCGGAAATGCTCCTTTTCGCCGGGGAAGGATTCATCCCTGACCCTCTGGCTCTCCACAGCCAGCGTTATACCCGGCCATGTGTTGAGGAGAGCCCGGGACCAGTCTCCGGTGATCCTTTTGGTTGCCGGCAGATCCGTAAGTCCGTGCAGCGTAATGCTCAGATCGTCCTGGTGATCGAATATGATGCGGAAGAGGGAATCAAACCGCTCCAGGTATGCTTCTCCCGTCATATCCTCCAGGACTCCGTGTATGCTCACCCGCATACCGGCGCCGTACAGCCTGCTTAGGATCTCCTTTGTGACGGGATCCGGCATTTTGGAAAAGATGAAAGAGATCTCTATGGAACGCACATTCATGCGGTACAGCAGTGAAAGGGCCGCATCGAGACCTCCCCAGGAATCTATCAGGGCCTGCTCAGGCCCCTTGCCGTCACCTGCGAGCGTGGGGTATTTCAGCGTCAGACCGATCATGATGAACCCTCCCGTCAGTGCGATGTCTTGTTTTCCTAAGTATATCACGAAGCGGACTATTATTCTATGGTCCTTTTCGGAAGACGGATAGTATACCGTGCCGAAGAAACGGACTGTCCGCGCGGATACTGATTGAATAATCCGACCATTGACAATATGCTTTCTTTGGTGACAAAATATATCCGTCTTTTCTGGGATCATACGGGATATACGCCTTCGGTATGGCGTACAGTCAACAAAGGATAACGCTCTAAGAAAAATGTTGTTGGGAGATTGAGGGCAGCGAATATATGTATAACGGCAATAACTGAAAAACGATATGCGGCTGTTGCGGCTTTGACTGCTTTCGGAGGACGCTTTTCCATCCCTCTTGGGTGCGTCATCTATTGGTGCATAAAACTGTCAATCAACTTAAAAAAGCAGGGATCAAACGAACCGATCGATCGCTTTGATCGTTGAATAATAATGACGGTCAGATTCGGAATTCTGTATGAGGAAAACATACAAAGATCGAGCATGGCTCAAAAAGTCTTTTCAGATGGAAATGGCGTCTGAAAAGCAATGCGAGAGATAAATAGGGGAGGAAACAAAGATGACACCTCTGTCACTGAAAACACTTGCGAGGAAGTATGCTGAACTGGGGCTTTCGCAGGAGAAACTCGATCTCTTGCATGATTACTTCCTTTGCTTCTCCAATCTTTATGGAGTGATCTCAGTTAATGAAGCATGGAATGTCTTCAAGCATTATGAAGGGAGCAATCGACTGCACAAAAGGGATTTCGTTGCATTCTCCGGCATCGTAAAAAGAGAACCGGGGCATCCGTACTCGGTGCTTGAGCTGCAGGATGCCTATTCGGAAGAAACAACGGAGGATCCAGAGGAACGGCTGATCGTGAACAACAGGTTGATCGGTTCCGGTTACGGGAAGTATATATTGCTGTATCACACCGTAGACCGACAGGTAGACAAACCTTATTACCTGCCCAATGAGAGGTCTTCTTTCCTGGCCAATGTCGAGGATAGGTTTTTCCTCAGTCCAGAGGGGAAGCAGATGGTCAAGTTCCTGGGCAAGCTGAAAACCGATGGCCGGTACAGAGATTTTGACGGAAAGCCGCGTGGCGATATCCTGGACCTGGACGGGAAACTTGTTGCCGGAAAATGCCTTTCTGACTTCGCATGTTATACAAGAACAGAGCAGTTTGATATTGACTACTTCAAGAATGACGCAAAAAAAAGAGAAGCTGCGGCAGGAATACATGACGACTGCCCTGGACAAGATTCTCTACTATATCTTCAGAGATATCCAGACCGGCGGCTTTCTGCCCAGTGAAGGTCTTTCAGAAAGCATACGGTTTTTAGCGGGCTTTCTCAGCAGGGACCTGGGCGTACAGCTTACCGGGGCTCAGATGGAACAGTTCTGCAAACTGTATATAAGTCTGAACAATCACAGTCATCTTTGGCAGAACTGCGGCTGGCAGCCGGACGAACTGTGGCGCAGCAGTGGGAGCCGTATGCCGGAAACCATCTCGATCGGACCAAATCTGAAAAAGCTGTTTGAAGAAGGAAAAATGGATCGGGCAGAATTCGAACAAGAGCTTAGGAAGCTGAGCATTAAGTTGTCAGAAGAATAATACATCGTGAAAGTGCTTGTCGGATGCTGCAGGCGCTCGATTGTTCCTCATATATAATTTTCGGTTTCTTTTGGATGCTTATCACGCGGTTTCTCGTGTAAAATGACATTTTTAACCAGTCGAGCGGGACAAACGTTCCTGAAGAAGCAGGAGGCTGACGGTAAACCCGCCGGCCTCCCGGTTTTACAGGCGATATGGCGTTTGACCGCGTCCTGCAAGGCGCGTCACTGCGCTTCCAGCTCGTCAGTGAGGCGGCATATCTCGTCGATCATGCTGCCGATGGTCTCGATGGTATCCAGGAGAGGCGCATCGGTGGTGATATCGATGCCGGCGAGCGCCGCAAGGCCTACCGGATCCAGCCTGCTGCCGGCGGCGAGGACCTTTTTCCAGTCTTCCACCGCACTCTGGCCTTCCCTGCGGATGCGTTTGGAGACCTCTGTCGCAACAGTCAGGCCTGCGGAATAGGTATAGGAGTACAGGCCCATATAGTAGTGGGGCTGACGCATCCAGGTGAGCTCCGCGCCGGGTATGATCTCCACATCCTCGCCCCAGAAGTCTTCCAGCACCTTGCGCTTGATGGCGCTCAGGGTCTCCGCCTGTACACTTCCGCCAGCGTCGACGATCTTATAGACCTCGCGCTGGTAGGCGGCCTCCAGAAGGTGGGTCACGAAGTTATGGTAATAGGTCTTGCTGACAACGCTGGCCAGCACCCAGCGGCGGAAGCGCTTGTCGTCGCTTGTGGAGGTCAGGTAATCGGTCATGAGGAGCTCGTTCATGGTGGAAGGCGCTTCCACAAAGTAGGTGGATACATTGGTATCGAATATGGACTGGGCGGCGTTGCAGGCGCGGAAATGGCCGGCGTGGCCCAGCTCATGGGCGAGGGTGAATACATCCGCCATGCGGTCGTTCCAGCTGAGGAGGATAAAGGAACCCTTCCCGTAGGGGCTGGCGCAGAAGCCGCCGGTGGACTTGCCCTGGTTCTTGGCGAAATCCACCCAGCGCTTGTCATAGGCTTCCTTCACCATGGCGGTGTAATCCTCGCCTAGTATGGAAAGGCCGTTCACGATGTAATCCTTGGACTGCTCAATGGTCACGCGAGGATCGTACTCGGGATCTACGGCGATCTTGAGATCCGCGAATGTCATCTTATCCAGGTGATGCACCCTCTTGAGCAGGCGAGCGTACCTGCGCATATGAGGGGCGAGCTTCTGGGTGATCAGGTCTATCTGGCGGTCGTACATTTCCCGGGTGACCTTCTGCTCGAACAGGAGGCTGTCGAAGACATTGTCAAAGCCGCGCAGATCCGCCATAGTCTTATCCGTCTGAACGTTGGTATTGTAGGCCGCTGCGGTGACGTTCTCGTACTGGCGGAGCTTGGCGGAGAAGGCTTCGAACGCGGCACGGCGCACGGCGGGATCCGGATCGTATTCGTAATCATCTTCAAAGAGGGAATAGCCCAAGGGGTATTCTTTGCCGTTTGCCGTAAAGGGGTCAAAGCGCATGTCGGCAAGCTTGGCTGCGTTGTAGATGCTCTCCGGCGCGTACAAGGTCTGGCTGAGGGCGGCCATAGCGCGCTCTGTCTCCGGCTGGAGCCTGTGCGGCTTGCGGCGAAGGACATCCTCAAGGTATCCCTTATTGGCGGTCGTACGGCGGATCGCCTCGCGTATGACGGCTTCATCCGCCTCGCAGATCTCGCTGTCGATAAAGCTGAGGCTGGCGCTGATCCGGGAGGATAGGCGCTCCATGCGCTGGCTTCGATCCATATTATAGGTGTTGTAGTAATCCACCTCTACGGCGAGGCCGCAATAGCTGCCCACAAGGGTCAGAAGCCTCTCCATCTCCCGCAGGTCATCCAGGCAGCGGTTGATGGTATCCGGGTCGTTAAGCTTCCCCTTGTAATCCGCTTCCATCTGCCCGCACAGCTTTTCTGCTTTGTCGGCATCTGCCTGCATGGCCTCCTCTGTGGGATAGATGAGGGAAAGATCCCAGGTCTGTTCGATCGGTACTTCATTTCTTTTGGCGAGTTCCATATCAAAAACACCTCTCTGAGCTCCGGCCCGCGCCATGTGCTGCAGACCGGCTTACATTATGATTGATATTATAGCGCATCGCTTCGAATTATCCAAGACCGCGTAAAAAAGAAGCCGCCGGCCGGGGCCGGACAGCTTCTTAAGTTCTTGAGAAATCGGATCAGAATTTGCGGACCTTTACGACCTTGCCGGATACCATGGATTCGTTGCAGGCTACGGTGAAGGCCACGGAGCGCATGCCGTCCACATAAGGGGAACGGATCTTGGTGTCATCCCCGGTCAGGACGGCGTTGAAGAAGGTCTGCTCTGCCATCGCGCCGGCATCGCACTCGTTCTTGATGGTGCGGCCTTCGACGGTGGTGCGGATCATACCGTCGCCCTTGACGACGCCGGCAGCTTCTTCCACGGGCTTCTTCTCATAGATGACGACCTTGTTGAGCAGGTAGTGATCCAGATGGCAGTCTCTGGCGGAGAAGGTGGTCTTGTGCTCACAGCAGGCGGGGCCCTGCGCGTAGTCGCCGGTGGAGAAGGTGCCCAGTACGCCGTTCTCAAAGCGCACGATGGTGGTGGAAAGATCATCCGTATCGTAATCCTCCACACCCTTTACGAAGCCGCGCGCGCCGAAGGTGCATACTTCTACCGGGTCCGCGCCGAGGGCATAGCGCACCAGGTCGTAATTGTGGATGGTCTGCTCCACGATCTGGCCGCCGGAAAGCTCCTTCTTCTTCCACCAGGGGGTATCCGGGATGCCGCCCATGCGGAGCAGATCCACGTAGACGATCTGATGATCGGCGCAGAACTGCCTGGTGATATCCGTGATGTTGCCGTAGCGGCACTGCAGGCCTACGGCCGTGATCACATTGTTCTTGCGGATGATGGAGAGCATCTCCTCACCGAAATCCAGATCCAGCGTCACGGGCTTTTCCACATAGGCGGGGATGCCGCGGGTGAAGGTCTCCCTGTCCACTTCGCCATGGCAGTACGGTGGGATGCAGATGAAGACAACATCCGGCTTCACCTCATCGTACATGACGCGGAAATCCTCATAGGCCTTGCCGCAGCCGGTCTGGCTGACCATCTTTTCGGCCCTGTCCAGCTTGATATCGCAGAAGCCCGCGAAACGGATATCGTTCTTCTCAAGAAAATCCTTGTAGCCGAGCATGTTGCCCAGATGGTAATTCGCGATGCCGCCGCAGCCTACAAATGCCAGTTTTTTCATGGTTTACCCTCCTTATCGGTTCCCTTACAGTGATATGATGTGCTCAAGTGCCTTGTTGGTGATATCCATCATGTAATCGTTGGATTTTTCCATGGTATCGAGCTCGGCTGTCAGGTAGGAATCGTATCCCGCCTTTCGCAGAGCGGGTACGACCTTTTCCCAGGCCACATCGCCCTCCAGCAGGTTTACGAACGTGCCCGCATTGGTGCCCTTCTTCTTGAAGTCCTTGATGTGTATCTTCTGGATGCGTCTGCCCAGTATCTCTATCCAGTGCTCCGGACGGGCGAATATGGCCACATTGCCCACATCGAAGTAGGCGCCCAGGTTCTTTATGGAGAGATCGTCCAGGAAGGAAGCCATGTCAAAGGGCGAGATGAAGAAATTGTTCCATACGTTCTCTACGCCGATCATGACATTCTGATCCTCGATATAGCTCTTCCAGGAGCGGAAGGTCTCCTTCGCGCTGTCGTACGCGGCCTTGATGGAAAGGTTTTCCCCGATACCGCCGGGTACGATCAGTATGCCGTCTGCGCCGAAGGCATTGGCGAGATCCACCTGGCAGCGGAGAAGCTCGAAGCCCTTCGCGCGAAGCTCGGGTTCAACGGCGCCTATGGGGTTTTTGCCCCACTGGGAGGTGGATATGCCGGATACGGGCAGATTGTACTTTTTGCTCAGATCGGCGATGGCGCTGATCTCGGAAGAGGGCATGCCTACATACAATGAGTGGGCGCTGTGGCCGCATTCGTCTACGTTGAGCTCGATGCCGTCGAAGCCTGCCTTGGAAACGCAGGCAAATGTCTCCTCAAAGGTGAAACTGCCGGGTACGGTCCATGCATTGATAGATTTTTTCATCACGCATCACCTCAATATCATATTGTGCTTGGCACAAAATAAGTGTACAATATCTATGGATTGCAGGCAATGACATTTCAATTTCAGTATATGGACTTTTCAACTGAAGGAAGAGGAGGGCCGCGCCGATGGCGGTTTCTCAGAGCTATTACAGACTTGAGGGAGATCAGTGCGATTATGCCTCGGATGACATGCCGCTGCTGGTCAATTGCGCGGGGCAGAACGTATCTGAGCATGCTTTTACCTCTGTCCGTCAGAACGGCAGGAAGGACTATTACCTGATGTTCCTGAAAAGGGGCAGTATGGACCTGCTTTTGAGAGATGAGACCATAGAGATCAAAAAAGGAGAAGGCGTCATACTCGCGCCGGGAAGGCCCCTGTGCTATACGTTCAGCGGGGTCAACGGTCCCCTTGAATACTATTGGGCCCATTTTACCGGTTCGGAGGCGCATTCCCTGCTCGAAAGCACCCGGCTCGGCGAAAGCAGGCTTTTCAAGGTGCAGCAGGCGGAGGATATCATCCAGCGGTTCAAGGAGCTTATGAGCGCGTTCCTGGTGCTGGATGAGTGGCAGGCGAATGAGGCGGCGGGGCAGCTCATGGCGCTCCTGTCCCATCTGGGCAGGGCGGCCGCGGCAGATGATGAACGCGCGGATATCGCCCCGATCCGCCGGTCGCTCGGTTATATGAACGAATTCTACGCAAAAGCGCTTTCCGTGCGGGAGCTCGCGGCGATGGAGTTCATGTCGCCAAGCCGCTATTCGACCATATTCAGGTCTATCATGGGTACTTCCCCCAAGGATTACCTGATAAGGCTGCGCATGAACAACGCCATGGACATGCTCGATAAAACGGACCTTTCCGTCAAGCAGGTGGCACTGGCGGTGGGTTACGACGACCCTTTGTATTTTTCGAGATTGTTTAAAAAGAGGGCGGGCATATCGCCGCGGATGCTCAGAAACGGCGGAGAGAAGGGGGGAGACCATTGAAATACACAGATGTCAATGCGGATACGATCGATTCCTGGAACAGGGAAGGCTGGACCTGGGGGATCCCCATCACGCATGAAGCTTATTGTAAAGCGCTCGCCGGGGAATGGGAGGTGTTTCTGACGCCCACGCGCCCCGTGCCCAGGGAATGGCTGGGAGACATGAAGGGAAAGAAGCTGCTTGGGCTTGCCAGCGGCGGCGCGCAGCAGATGCCGGTGTTCGCGGCGTGCGGAGCCGTATGCACGGTGCTGGATTATTCCCCTTCCCAGCTCGCGAGCGAAGCGGCCGTGGCGAAGAGGGAGGGCTACCCGATCGAGATCGTCCGGGCGGATATGACGGAAAGGCTGCCCTTTGAGGATGACACTTTCGATATCATATTCCATCCCATCTCCAACTGCTATATCAAGGATGTGCGCCATGTCTGGCGGGAATGCGCAAGGATACTCAGGAAGGGCGGAAGGCTGCTTGCCGGCCTTGACTGCGGCCTGAACTTCGCCTTTGATGAGGATGGCGTGCTCACAAACAAACTGCCCTTTGATCCCCTTGCGGATGAGGAGCTGGCCAGGCAGTGTCTGGAGAAGAACGAAGGGTACCAGTTCTCGCATACCGTAGAGGAGCAGGTAGGAGGCCAGCTGGAGGCGGGCTTTACGCTCTTGGCGATATTCGGCGATACGAACGGATACGGTAAAATGGGCGAATACGGCGTGGAAACGAACATGGCTACATTGGCTGTGAAACGATAGGAGGATTACGATGAAAAAACAGTTTGTCTGGATCATGACGGATACGACGGGCTTCGATATGTGCGGCTGCTACGGGAGCGGGATATCCACGCCATGCATCGATTCGATGGCGGAGAACGGCCTGCGCTTCGAGCGCGTATACACCTGCCAGCCGGTGTGCGGGCCTGCGCGTTCCGCCCTTTTCACGGGGCTGTTCCCGCACAGCAACGGCTCCTGGGGCAACAGCATGCCCCTGGGGGCGGATGTGAAGACGCTGGGCCAGAGGCTCTCCGAAAAGGGGATCGCCACGGGGTACATCGGCAAATGGCACCTGGACGCGGGCGATTACTTCGGCAACGGCATCTGCCCGGACGGCTGGCAGAAGGAATACTGGTACGATATGAAATGCTACCTGGACGAGCTGACGGATGAGGAGAGGCTGTTCTCCCGCGACGGCGCATCCAGCGATAAGAACATCCCAGCCTCTTTTACTTACGGGCACAGGGTAACGGACAGGGCGCTGAAATTCATCGAGGAGCACAAGGACGAGGATTTCTTCCTTGTGGTCTCCTACGATGAACCCCACGGGCCGAGCCTCTGCCCGGAGCCCTACGCTTCTATGTACGACGGGCGCATCGGCGGGGATACCCCTGCCGCGAAGGATACCCTGGAGGGCAAGCCGCCCTACCAGAAGCTCTGGGCGGAGTGCGCGGGCGGTCTGGATGTGGAAAAGCGCCATCCCGGTATCGGCAGGAGGCTTGCCGCGTGCCAGAGCTTTATCGATTCCGAGATAGGGCGGGTGCTGGAGCATGCCAGGAAGACGGTGCCGGATTCCATACGCATGTTCACATCGGATCACGGGGACGCGGCCCATGCCCACGGTCTGTTCGCCAAGGGCCCTGCGGTATATGACGAGATCGCCCGCGTGCCGCTGTTATTCGAGGGGAATACCGTGCCCAAAGGAACGGTATACAGCCACACGGTATCGCATATCGACCTGCCTGCTACGGTGCTGGATTATATGGGGCTCCCAAAGCCCGTCATGCTGGAGGGCCAGAGCCTTCTCCCCCAGATAGCGGACCCTGCCCTTCCCACCGGAAGGCCTGCCCATGTGGAATTCACGCGCTACGAGATAGACCACGACGGTTTCGGCGGCTTCCAGCCCATGCGCGCGGTCGTTACGGATGAGTACAAGCTGGCCCTTCACCTGCTGGACGGGGATGAGATGTACTCCGTCACAGACGACCCCTACGATATGGTGAACCTGATCGGGGATGAAAGGTACGCGCAGCAGAGGGATCAGCTGCATGACGACATAATCGACTGGATGAACGGGACGCGCGATCCCTTCCGCGGCTACCAGTGGCAGTGCCGCCCCTGGCGGAAGGACAAGAAACCCTCATGGGATGTGGATGGATATACAAGGCAGCGGGAGAATGACCCGGGAGAGTACAGGCAGCTGGATTATTCCACCGGCCTTACGATGAAGCAGGCATCCAGGGTAAAGGGAAAATAATTAGAAAGGGGCATACCCATGATCATCTCTAATATCAGGATACAGCACCTGACAAACCCGGTGGGCTGGGATGTGCGCAGGCCAAATATCTCCTGGACGACAGAGGACGCGAAGGGGACCAGGCAGAAATGGGCGAAGGTAGAGATATCCGAAGCGGGGACATGTGTTTTCTCTGAGGAAGGGGAGGAGCTTTCCTCCCTGTCCGTCGCCGCGGATATCGACCTCAAGCCCCGCACGAGATACGATGTCACCGTTACGGTGGAGGATGAAACGGGAGACAGGGCCTCCGGCACCGCGTTCTTCGAGACCGGCAAGGCCGGTGAGGAATGGCGCGCAAAGTGGATAACCGCTCCTTTTGAGAAGGATGTGCACCCTGTCATCACGTATAAAATGCACCTTCCCGCAAAGCCGGTAAAGGGGCGCTTGTACGGCGTGGGATTCGGCATCTGCGAGATCACCGTCAACGGACGAAGGGCATCCAGTGAAGTGCTCGCGCCTTTCTATAACGATTACAACAACTGGATACAGGCCGAGACATACGATATCACGGATCTCCTGCGCCAGGGCGAGAATACGGTGGAATGCTCCCTGGGCAAGGGCTGGTACATGGGCCGCTTCGGCTTCGGCGCGGGCGGAAAGGAAATGTACGGCTCCCGTATGAAGCTGCTGCTGGAGGGCCATGCCGCTCTTGAGGATGGAACGGAGGCCTCGTTTGCGACAGGCGAGGGCGAATGGCTGTGCAAGAGATCTGAGACGGTCGACAGCAGCATCTACGACGGGGAAGTCATCGATATGACGCTGGACCCGGGCGAAAGCGTGCCTGCCCTCGTCTGTGAAGCGCCGGAGGGCCCTGTAACGGATCGCCTTTCCCCTCCCGTACATATCGTGGAGCGCCTGGCAGGCGCAAAGCTGATCCTTACCCCCAAGGGGGAGAGGGTGCTCGATTTCGGACAGGTCATGACGGGCTGGGTGGAATTCCTCTGCGAGGCGCCCAAAGGGACGAAGGTATACCTGCAGTACGGAGAGCTTTTGCAGGATGAATGCTTCTACCGCGAGAACCTGCGCAGCGCCCTGGCGGAATTCACTTATATCTCGGACGGAGAGAGGCGCCTTGTACGGCCCAGGTTCACATTCTACGGCTTCCGCTACGTGAAGGTGGAGGGCCTGGATTACGTCGACCCGCGGGCGTTCACCGCCTGTGTGATCCATTCCGATGTCCCCTTCACGGGCAGTATAAAGATGGGCAATGCGAAGCTTGACAGGCTGTTCGAGAACGCCTTCTGGAGCCAGAGGGGCAATTTCCTGGATACCCCTACGGACTGCCCGCAGAGGGATGAGCGCATGGGCTGGACGGGCGATGCCCAGGTATTCGCGCCTACGGCCTGCTACAACATGTACACGCCTGCCTTCTACAGGAAGTACCTGCATGATATGCTTTTGGAGCAGAGGAAGCTGGACGGAAGCGTCCCCTTTGTGGTGCCGGATGTCTTATCGGTGCTTCACAGGTTTGAGGAAGGCCCGCACGGCGAACACGGCTCCTGCGCCTGGGCGGACGCTGCGAGCGTGATCCCCTGGACGGTATACCGCTTCTACGGGGATAAGGAGCTTTTGAAAGAAGAATATGAGAATATGACGCTCTGGGCAGAGTGGATCCACCGGCAGGACGAAGGGGATTTCCTCTGGAGAAAGGGCTTCCATTTCGCGGACTGGCTTGCCCTTGACAACCCCGATAAGGGATCCTCCTTTGGGGGGACCGACCCCTATTATATCGCCTCGGTCTATTATTATTACACCACCCTCCTGTGCGCCAAAGCCGCAAAAGTGCTGGGATATCTGACGGATGAGGGAAAATACGCTTCCCGCGCTTCCTCCATTGCGGATGCGATACGCAGAGAGTATTTCACACCCACCGGCAGGATAGCCGTACCCACCCAGACGGCCATGGCCCTTTCACTTTATTTCGATATCGCGCCTGACCCGGAGAGGACGGCGCGGGACCTGTGCGCGAAGCTCGAGGAGAGGAAGGTGCACCTGGATACGGGCTTTGTGGGCACGTATTTCCTGCTGCCGGTGCTCACGAAGATCGGCAGGAACGACCTGGCAGTGCAGCTGCTCCTCAACGAGGATTACCCGAGTTGGCTCTACGAGGTCAACATGGGAGCCACCACGATCTGGGAGCGCTGGAACAGCGTGCTGCCGGACGGGCACGTTTCCGATACCGGCATGAACAGCATGAACCACTATGCTTACGGGAGCGTGATGGAATGGGTCTATTCCGTACTGTGCGGCTTGAAGCCCTCAGAGGACGGGGCAGGCTTCAAAAAGGCGGTCATCAGGCCCTATGCCGATAAGCGGCTTCACGGCATCAAGTGCGAATACCTTTCCGCCGCGGGGCGCTACCGTTCCGCCTGGGAGAGGCGCGAGGGCAGCATCCTCTATCACGTGGAGGTACCCTTTGACGCAAATGCGGAATTCATCCCCCCGGATGAGAAAGCCCTGATCACCGTGAACGGAAAAGAGACGAAGGGAAGGCAGACGCTCTTGTGCGGTGCGTACGACATCGTCTGCCCGGACCCGGAAGCGTAACGATCGACAACAGAAAACAGCCGCCCGCCGGGATGCCCCGGCAGGCGGCCTTTGTTTACCGTTCGTTCAGGTTATCATTCGGCGCAGAAGGTGCAGACGGCGGCGGGCAGCCCGTTCGCTGTGACGGCAAGCTCTATTATTCCGCCTTCGCGCGCCGCGCGCACGGCGATCAGGGCGCGTCCGTTCCAGGTAAAGCGGCGGCCGGTGCCGAAATCCTCCGTCGTCTTGGGATTTCCGGAGCCGAAGCCCGCAAGGCGACCCGCCCCGGAGACCGTGGCGTTGAGCTCGACCGGCGCATCGGTGACCGGTATGCCATTCTCATCCTGCAATTCGGCTGTCACGAAGCACAGGTCCATACCGTCTGCCGTGATGACGGGCCTGTCGGGCGTGAGCACGATCTTTGCGGCTCTTCCGGAGGTAAGGATGCAGTCCCTTGCGACCTCCTTCCCATCCTTCCAGGCAACGGCCTCTGCCTTGCCCGGCTCGTAGGGCACGGTGCAGAAGGCCTTGAGCTTTTCGACCTTTGCCTTTCCCTTGCTGACGCCGTTCACGAGGAATTCCACCCAATCGCAATCGGCGTAGGCTTCCAGCTGCACATCCTTTCCGATGTACCGATCGTCCCAGGTCCAGTTCTTCTTTACATCCGCCCAGTGCCAGCCCATGCCGTAGTAGGGCTTGCCCGTATGCTCCGGATCCGTGGTGAAGAGGTGGATGCCGTCATCCAGCCCCCAGAGGATCTTGCGGAAGTAGCTCTGCGGGCGGCGGTCGCCGGAAAGATCCATATCCCCCTGGAAGCAGCTGAGCCACGGCCAGGAGCCGATCAGCCCGCGTATGGTCTCCTTATCCGGATCCCAGATGACGCGGCCGGCGCCTGCCTCGCCCAGGTTGTCATAGGCGGTCCAGATGAAATCGCCGATGACATTGCTGTTGCGCTCCACGGCCTTCCAGTAATCATAGGTGTCGTAGGAATGGGTCTCCGTCGCGTGGATCACGCGGCCGGGGAAGCGTTCCCTGTCGCTTTCGTAGCGGGCGTACATGTAATTGTAGCCCACGATATCCAGGGCGTCGATATAGGGCTCTGTCTGCTCTCCCCAGTAATCATGCCCATTGAGCGTGCGCACTTGCTGCTTGTAGTCCTCCGCACTGGAGATAGGCGCGCGCATAGGAAGTCCCGGGGCCTTTCCCTCGAGCTCCGGCGGGGCATCGTATCTGCCGTTCAGAGCGCTTGTCACCGGGCGAGTGGGATCCAGGGAGCGCACGAGATCAGCCTGCTTTTTTGCCCAGGCAGGGCCGTCGGATTTGCCTGTGGCCTCCGGTATCTCGTTGCCGATGGACCAGCCGTACACGCAGGGATGGTTCCTGTCGCGCTTTACCATGCTCTCGGTATCGAACTCCCACCATTTGGGGAAGAAGAGGTGGTAATCCAGGGCGTTCTTGCCCATCGTCCACATATCGAAGGATTCATCCAGCACAAGCATACCTAATCTGTCGCAGACATCGAGCATGGCCTGGGAGGGCGGGTTATGGGCGCAGCGCACGGCGTTGTAGCCCGCGTCCTTGAGGATCTGTATCTTGCGCTCCTCCGCGCGGGGGAAGGAGCAGGCGCCCAGCAGGGTATTATCGTGGTGGATGCAGCCGCCGCGCAGCTTGATCTCTTTCCCGTTGAGGCGGAAGCCATGGTCAAAATCGATCTCGATCGTGCGGATGCCGAACTTGGTATCGAATACATCCGTCTCTTCGCCGCAGGCGAAGACCTTTGCCTCCAGGGTGTAGAGGTTCGGAGCGTCCACATCCCATAAGGCGGGGTTTTCGACCGTCATTTCCGCCGAGAAGGGGGTATCGCCCGTTCCGAGGGACAGCGCGACTTCGGCGGAAGCGGCCTCGCAGCCGCATTTGCCCTTTACGGATAAGGCGATCTTCCCCTCACAGGGAGCGCCGGTATTGGTCACCTTTCCCTCGACTTTCACGAGGGCTTTTTCCCCGGATACCTGAGGTGTGGTGATGAAGCATTCCCAGGGATGGATGTAGGCGCGGCCCGCGGTATAGATATCCACCTGGCGGTAAAGGCCGCCGCCTGCGTACCAGCGGGAATTGGGCTGTACGGAGGAGGTGACCACGGACAGGTGGTTTTCGAAATCTCCCTTGCGCAGTTTGCCCGTCAGGTCTACGAAAAAGGCGGTGTAGCCGTAGGGATGGTGGAAGAGCAGATCCCCGTTGAGGGAGACCTCCGCGTTCATATAGGCGCCGTCGATGCCGAGGAAGACGGTCTTTCCCTCCCATTCGGCGGGAGTCTTGAAATCCTTCTTGTAGGTGGCTTCGCCGCCGGGGATAAAGCCGGAGGACGCGCCGGAGGGGGTATTCGGGTCCCTGTGCTTGTTGAGGCAGAAATCATCGGGCAGGTCCACTTTCACGGAGCTTGCGGGGGGACCGAAATGGCGCTGACGCCCGTCCGTGCGCAGCCAGTCAAAGCTGAAGGGGATGCGTTTCATAAGGCGGATCTTCTCCTTTCCGGGGCGGCTCATCTTTTCCTGCCGCCATGCGGTTTTATTTTATCGGAAACGGGTTTGCCTGTCAATCCCGCCCCCGGGGACGAAAAAAGGCAGCGCCTCGTGAAAAGCGCTGCCCCGGAAAAACGGATGGGATCAATAGTCGATGCTCTTTAAGTATTCGCGGCTCATCCTGGCGGCCTCCAGCGGAGGACGGCCGACGGAGAGATCCTGCTCGACGATGAAGATCTCCGCCCCGCATTCGATGCAGGAAGCGATGATCGGCGGGAAGTCCTGGCAGCCATGGCCGACCGGGCGGAACTCGAAAGCGATATCGGAGGAATCGGCTGCGGTGCCGTCATCCTTGCCGTCCGCCTGAATGAGGGCATAGGGCTGCTTGCCGCCCTTCTTGCCCACGTAATCCTTCAGGTGCACGACGTGGCAGCGGCCCTTGTAGGCCTTGACGAACTCGGCGGGATCCTGCCCCGCGTACTTGACCCAGCACATATCGAATTCGGTCTCCAGGATATCGGCGGGGATGGCATCGTAGATGAACTGGATGCCGAACTGGCCGGAAATGGTGATGAACTCAAAATCGTGGTTATGGTAGAGGAGCTGTATGCCGCCGGCCTTGCAGAGCTTGCCGAAGATGCCGATGTTGCGCAGCGCCTCGGCGAACTTGGGGCCGCCGGGCCTGTGCTCTTCGCCGAGGAAGGGAACGGCGATATACTTGCAGCCTATGGTCTGATGGTAGGCGATAGTGCCGAACATATCGGCGACAAAGGAATCGTAGGGGACATGGCTTGAGATGGCGCAGAGGCCTGTCTCATCCAGCATGGCCTTGACTTCCTCGGCGGTGTGGCCGTAGAAGCCGGCGAACTCCACGCCGTCATAGCCCATGGC
>DBXA01000069.1:0-1082 GCA_002309235.1 Christensenella sp. UBA1224
TTTTCGAAGCGGACGATGCGGGTCGCCGTCTTGCGGATGAATTCCTCATCATGGCTTACGAACAGCACTGTCCCGCCGTAATCGGCGAGCAGCCGCTCCAGCTCTTCCATCGTGAACAGGTCCAGGTGGTTTGTCGGTTCGTCCAGTATCAGCGTGTTGCAGTCCATGAGCAGAAGGCGGGCGAGGGCAGTCTTGGCGCACTCTCCGCCGGACAGCACGCCTACGTTCTTGAAGACCTCATCCCTCCTGAAGTTCAGACGGATCAGCACCGTTCTCGCTACGTTTTCCGGATGTGCGGATACCGCCATCACGTTTTCGAGAACGCTTTTCCCCTTGTCGAGCGTCTTTTCGTGATGCTGGTCAAACCATCCGATGCGGACAGCAGGGTTAAAGCGCACCTTGCCGCTGAAGCTGACGGGAGCATCCTCCTGCCCGGTCAATACGCGCAGGAGCGTGGTCTTTCCGCAGCCGTTTTCGCCCATGAGAGCTGTGCGGCTGCCGGTGGGAAGGGTCATTTCCGTACGCTCCAGCAGGAGTGTTGAGCCGACTTTCAACTGCTCGCACCGCATCTCCAATACGTTTTTCGCTTCCACCGGATCGGCAATGCCCAGCTGCATGCGGATATCGGGCAGGTTTCTGGGTTTCTCCTTTACTTCAAGGTGTTCTATCCTGTTCTGCAGCACGCGTTTGGCATGGCTGATCTGCAGCACGGCATCGGTCCATTCGCGCTTGTGCAGCCTTGCCTCTCCGTTGCCCATGCGGGAAGGTGCTTTTTTGACAGAGGAAGCCCTTTCCGCCATCCTCTGGGCGGATTCCTTCAGCCGCTTCTGCTCCTCCCGGTATTGTTCGTATTCAAACTGCTGATATTCCCTCTGCCGGCTTCGCTCTTCCATAAACGCGTCATATCCGCCGGGGAATACAGTGATATCCCCATCCTCCAGGTACCATATCCTGTCGCACAGGAGCCTTAAGAGCGATCTGTCATGGGAAATCAGCACGATGGCTCCCGTGTAGGACTTGAGCTGCTTTCTCAGGAGCGCCAGTCCCTCCTCGTCCAGGTCTGTGGTGGGTTCATCGGCCAG
>DBXA01000069.1:1130-3816 GCA_002309235.1 Christensenella sp. UBA1224
TCTCCCCCGGAGAGGCCTTCCCGCTGCTGCTTTGCGCGGAACAGAGAGCTCATCTGCCTGTCCGCGTCACCGATCTCATCGCCCTGCTGGTGGATGAAAGACAGGGAACAGGAGCGGAGGATGCTCCCCTCGTCCATGGGGATCTCCCCGGCGAGCATGCGCAGAAGAGTCGTCTTTCCCGCTCCGTTTTCACCGATCAGGCCTATCTTTTCTCCTTCGTATACCGCCAGGCGGTCTATGTGTATGAGCTCGCGCACGCCGAAGGATTTGCGGATATTCTCCGCCTCAAATAATATCTTTGCCAATAAAAAACACGCTC
Source organism: Christensenella sp. UBA1224 (assembly GCA_002309235.1). Classification (GTDB taxonomy): domain Bacteria; phylum Bacillota; class Clostridia; order Christensenellales; family Aristaeellaceae; genus UBA1224. The sequence goes on from DBXA01000069.1 coordinate 1,450, forward strand.
CTTCCATGCCGGGGAGGAGCGTGTGATGCGACAGGGGATATACGTCTGGCCGTCGAAAACCGCAACCTCCAAACGGCATGCAAACAATCCCCCGGGATCTTATCCGGGAGTCCTGTCAGTGCCGAATGTCATTTGCGGATCTTCATCAGAGCGTTATACCTTCCTTTTCTTCGTATGTATTTAGGATATCCTATTATGGGCATCCTGTCAAGGCTCAAATATAGCCCGGACCCGTACGATCATCTGTTTCCTTCTTCGATCCAGGTATTGACAGTACGGATCTCTTCCATGTATCCTTCATTCTCATTCGGCGTCTCAAGGATAAAGGGCCTTCCCGCAAGCGCCGGATGGAGAACGATGCGCTTCATGGCTTCCATACCGATAAGTCCATGGCCAAGCTTTTCATGCCGGTCCTTGTGGGACGTGCGGATGTTCATGCTGTCGTTGAGGTGGACTGCCTTCAGCCGATCAAGGCCGATCACATCATCAAAACGCCGTAGAACGCCGTCAAGATCGTTTACCAGGTCGTAACCGGCGTCCCATGTGTGACAGGTATCAAAGCATACGCCTACTTTGTCTTTGAGAGTCGTCCGGTCGATGATCTCACGCAGCTCTTCAAATGAACCGCCGATCTCCGAACCCTTTCCGGCCATCGTCTCCAGCAGCACCGTCGTATGCATATCCGGCCATAAGGACGCATTCAGCGCCTCCGCGATCTGGCTGATGCCGACGAGTGTACCCTGACCTGTATGGGACCCGGGATGGAAGTTATAGAGATTCCCCGGCAGAAGCTCCATACGGGCAAGATCCTGCTTGAGCATTTCCAGGCCGTTTGCCCTCGTTTCCGGTTTGGCAGAGCATAGATTCATGGTATAGCTGCTGTGGGCGACAAGGGGGCCGAAGCTTTCCTTTTGTGCGTGAAGGCGCAGTGCCTCGATATCATCCTGGTCGACCGGCCTTGCCTGGCCGCTTCGCGGGTTTCTCGTGAACCAGGCAAATGTATTTCCGCCAAACCGGCTCATGGTCCGGCCCATGGCTGCAAATCCATCTTGTGACGACAGGTGACATCCTATATAGACCATCATTGTACCTCCATCCCCGGCAAGATCTCCAGCTTATCCGGCTCCACATGACATGGCAGGGACAGCACCTGTACCCCCGCGCTTCTCGCCTCATCGAGCACTGCTCCGAATGCCGCGTGTGTCCTGACGTTTGCCCTCACTTCCGTTACGCCGTCCATCTGTATCACGAAGGCAAGACAAGCTCGGTAACCTTTCTCCCGGGCTTTGGTCAGTTCCCGGATATGCTTTACGCCGCGTTCTGTCGGCGCGTCCGGGAAATAGCCGATGCCGTCGATCTCCAGCGTACAGCCCTTTACCTCCATGAGCCAGCGGATGCCGCCGCGTTCCATATAGAAATCGATCCGGGAATCGCCGAACGCATACTCAGGGACGATCTTATCGAAAGCCTGCTCCTTCAGCCATTCATAAGCTGCTTTGTTCGGGGCCTGACTGTCGATGTTGAAAAGGATGCCGCTGCTTTTCCGCACAGCGACCAGATCGTATCCTGTTTTGCGGGATGGGGTATGCGATGCCGTCAGCCACACCTCGGCGCCGGGGAGGAGCAATTCTTTGCACCTGCCCGTGTTTTTCACATGAACGGTTTCGATTTTTCCTTCCATCTCCACCCGGGCGATGAACCGGTTCGGCCGGTCGATAAACACAGCGCAGGCGATGTTGTCGTAGGTCATCCTTCGATCTCCTTCATCCGTGAAAGATCCTCTTTTTTATCATGGGGCTATATGCTTTTTTGCGGTATCCAGCTGAATTGCTATCTATACGCTGACTGTTTCATTGAAGAACAATATGCTCCAGAGCAGGCTGAAAAATACCGTGGTGCTCTGCATAAGCGCTGCCATCTGAAAGGATACCAGCGGAATGGCTTTTGCGTTGAGAAAAACCCTATGCCGGAGATAAAACCGAACAGGAGGACAGCCGCAAAGCAGGGCAGATCAGGCAATTGAGCGGGAAGGATCACACACAGCCCATGGGATGACACCTTCTTTATGACTGGGAGGTAAGAGCTCGTGCAAAAACAGACCAACCTTCGGCTGATCTGCTTCGGGTACGGCCAAAGGGTGAAAACCAAGGCAAGGATGCCGAAAGACACACACTGCATAGCTCGATAATGGAGGATTCAGCGGCCCAGCCATTCTTTTAGCCGATGGAATATTTCTTCCTTGTCTTCAACGGGAATTGTCCCGCTCTTATGCACCGCATAATGATGACCGAATTCACTGTCCGTATAAACGTTCCCGTTGAGCATCACGGGCTTATCGTATCTTGGCCTTACGTGAATATGAAGATG
>DBXA01000069.1:3829-4015 GCA_002309235.1 Christensenella sp. UBA1224
CGATGCTTTATAGAAACTGTTCATCAAGCAGCTCCAATTGCACAGAACTGCTCCCAAAACAGCCTTTAAGCATTTCTCCACCTTACGGATCAGATCACGAAGCTCATCCCATTCGTCATCCGTCAGGTCTGACAGTGCATTGCAATGACGCTTCAGAACCAAAATGCATCTTCCTATATAATCCTG
>DBXA01000069.1:4061-11187 GCA_002309235.1 Christensenella sp. UBA1224
GACAGGCTGCACCAAATACAATTCTCCATTTTAATTACCTGTTTATGTATTCTGCTTTGCGGTTTGGCAAGACGCAATCAGCATAACACGAATAGCTTGTACATTGGCTGCTCAATTCTTGGAAAGCTGCTTGATCAATGTATTCTGTCCGGTATAAAAGTTCAAGCCGGCAGCCCGTCTCGCTTGCTTCTTTCAGGGCGATCTCAAGTTTGGGATATAAAATCTTTGTCCCTCACGTCCCGCAGGACGCATCATCAGCGAAGCGGCATCATTGCCGCAGGCAACATCATTTGCCCGCAGAGGCAAACATCATTCAAAAAGCAGTGATCTGTTAGACAAATCACTGCTTTTTGATGGCAGGGGCAGAAGGATTCGAACCCTCAACAAAGGTTTTGGAGACCCACGTGTTACCATTACACCATGCCCCTACGGCACAAGAGTTATTATATAATAACCCTATGTGGAATGTCAAGTTATTTATGCGCGTAATTCGATGAGATCTGCCCGATCCTCTGCGGACTGACCATTGCGGTCATGCTGCTCAGACTGGCAATCCATTGTAAATTGTGGTATGCTTTTATCTATCAGAGTGAAGGAGCCGGTTTACATGGAACTCGAAAGATTTCTGGAGGATATCGAGGAAAGGCTGGAGCCGGATCAGGAGGAAGAGGTACTGGCGGCGTGGCATGCCTGGGCCATGCACGAAAACACCGTTGCTTTTTCAGGCTGCCCGAGAAAACCTGCGAGATCCTGCCTGGAATGGCGGCCGATCAATATAAATGACGCTTTTGCAGATGACGATCTCATGATCCTCAGCCAGTTTTACAATGTGCATAAAGCCCTTGAGACCGGCGCCGGAAGGACGCTGTATATCCGGGCAAATTACGGCGTGGGCAATATCGCCACTATGTTCGGCGCGCCTTTGTTCATGATGGACAGGGAGGCGGATACCCTTCCCAATGTCAGGGCGATCGGGCCTGAAAATGCGGCAGCTTTCGCAAGGGGAGAACTTATCCCGGATATGAAAGAGGGGAACGGGGCATCCATACTGCGCATGGCGGAAAGGTTCCAAAGGATAAGGGAAAAGTACCCGAAGATCGCGCGTTTTGTAAGGATCGAGCAGCCTGACCTGCAGGGGCCGATGGACAACTGTGAGCTCCTTTGGGGAAGCGGGATCTTCTATGCCCTGTACGATGAGCCAGATACCATTCACGCTCTTCTGAAAACGGTGACACGCCTCATTGAGGATATGGCAGATAAATGGCACGAGCTCTTTCCGCGCGGGGATGGGACCTGCAGCTATTTTACCCATGTGGAAAAGGGCGGTATCGCGATCAGGGATGACAGCGCCATGAACCTGAGCCCGGATTTCTTTGATGAGTATATCGCGCCGTATGACGGGTATCTCCTGAAAAAGTACGGCGGCGTCGTGCATTTCTGCGGGCGGGGGGATCATTTTATCGACAGCCTTTCAAAATTAGAGGGGCTGAACGGCGTCAATATCTCCCAGCCGCATTTGAATGATATGGATAAGATCTTTTCCGAAACGGCGGACAGGGGGATCAATCTCTCCATCACGGCGCCCGAGGTCGATATGACGGGGCATGACAGGGCAAGGATACTCTACTGGTGAGGAGGCGCTTGCACTTGGATGAAAAACAGCGCATCAGGGATTTGGCAAAGGAGACATACGAATACGCCGTTTCGCCGGAAATGGAAAGGCGACGTCTCCTCTGGACCGACCACAACTCGATGGTGTTCACACGCCCTCCCATCTATATCCGGGCGATACCCTTTCAGGAGTATCCGGAAGCGCAGGAGCTTGTATGTACGGATCCGTACCTTCGGAGCCTTGAAAGCGCGTTTTTGCTGAACCGGTACCGCATGCGCATCAAAAATGACGATACGATCATAGAACCCTGGGTCACTGTCCAGGCATCGGTCAGACAGTCACCGGAAGGGGTATACGGATTGCCCGCAGAGCTTGAGGAAAAGACCGGGGGAGCCATCTGTGCGCGCTTCCATCCGGTCCTCATCGATGAGGAGGATGTGAAAAAGCTCCATGTGATGCCGTATGAGGTGGATGAAGAGGAGACATCGCGCAGGCTCGAAAGGGCGTATGATGCCGTAGGGGGGATACTCGATATCGCGGAGGACAGGCAGGCGTGCCTGTGCCGCATGTGGAATAACGATATCTCTACCGCTATAGCCAAGCTGCGGGGCCTGGAGCAGATCATGTGGGATGTATACGATGATCCCGAATGGCTGAGCAGCCTCGCCGCCTGGATGCGCGACAGGATACTGGAGCACATCGACCAGACGGAAAAGGCAGGCGGGTTCCATCTGGTCAACCATCAGAACCAGGCAATGCCCTACTGCAGGGAGCTTGAACCGCCGTCTGCTTCCAGGGAACCGGTCCGGACCAAACAGCTGTGGGGCTATATGGCGGCGCAGGAATTTACGACATTCGGCCCCGATATGTTCGAGGAATTCATGTTCCGCTATCAGAAGCCTATACTGGAGCGGTACGGACTTGCTGCCTACGGGTGCTGCGAGGATTTGACGCAGAAGATCGGCATCATCAAAACGCTCAAAAACCTGCGCAGGATCGCCGTTTCCCCTTTTGCCGACGTGAAGAAATGCGCGGAAGCGATCGGCGGGGATTACATCCTCTCCTACAGGCCGAACCCCTCTACGGCATGTTCCCGGGGCGTGGATGAGGAATTTGTCCGCAGGGAACTGAACGAAGCGGCGGATGTGTTCGATGCAAACGGCTGCAAATGGGACGTCACGCTCAAAGACCTGGAGACGACGACAGGCGATCCGGGGGCGATCATACGCTGGACCGCCATCGTGAGGGACGTTCTGGACAGGCGTTACGGAGGATAAAGCGGCAAGCATAACAGCAGTAATAAAGAAGGGAGGCCTTTTCCGGGCCTCCCTTGTGTTTCACGGGCGTCAGACGATCTCGTAACCCATCTTTGTCAGGTTGTCCCTGTCGATCGTCAGGGCTTCGTAGACCGAGCGGCCGTACAGCTGGTCCTGTTCGATGAAGAAATACTCCGCGCCGGCGGCTTTTCCGGCTTCGATGCAGGCGGGGATATCGAGATTTCCTTCCCCGAGCTCCGCAAATTCCACAAGCTCCGCGAAAGCCTTGCCGAAGGCACCGAAGTTGCCCTTCGCGATCTCAACCATGGTGCTCTGCGGGATCACACCGATCCGGTAATCCTTGAGGTGGATGAGCTTTACCTTACCGGCATACCGGTTGATGATGTGGACGGGATCCTCGCCGCCGCGGTGTACCCAGTGGACATCGAGCTCAAAGCCCAGGGTCGGACAGTTCTCCCTTATGATGTCGAGGAGATATTTGCCGTCGTATTTATGGAATTCCACATGGTGGTTGTGGTAGTACAGGTCTATGCCTTCGTCCTTCAGCTTCTGTGCGGCGATCTCCGCCATCTTGCAGAAGTGGAGCACCGCGTCAAGGTCTGACATGCAGTTCATGGGCAGCATACCGATGCGCAGGTACCTGCAGTCGAGTGTGCGGCAATCCGATACGATCTTCCTGAAATGCGTGGCGATGGATTCACCGCCCATGGGTCCGTTCGGCGTAACGCCGGCGGAAAGGGAAGCGATCTTGATCCCGAACTCCTCCTGTGCCTTTTTCATGCTCTGCACGTTTGCAGGAGTCATGGGGATCTGGGAGATCTCGACACACCTGTAACCGATCTCACTTACTTTTTTCAGCGTCTCATAAGCGCCGATGGACGCGAATTCCTCCTTCAGCATCATTGCCTGGACGCCGACCTTCAATTGTTTCATATTCAGCACTCCTTTCCTCTCAGATCTGCGGGAATTTGCCTTCGTCCGCTATGCGCTTGTTCAGTTCCCGGATATACAGGTCTTCATCCACAGGCAGTTCGACTTCTTTTCCGAGCCAGCTGGACAGAAGCATCGCATTGGCGAGATTGACGCCGTTGATGCCGTCCGTTCCGGGTGCAAGCAGCTTTTCACCCGTCAGGATATGGGCGGCGAAGTTCTGGAGGACCTTTCCGTGCTGCACGCCCCAGGCATCGGTGCTCTCGATCGTCTCGGTTTCATAGAGCTTGCCTGAACCCCTGCCCATCACGAGCCGCGAGACATCCTGCATGCTCATGGTGGAGTTCATTTCCGTCTCGGTTTTCGAGAAACGATACACGGTCGCCTTTTTGCTGTCTTCCACCACGATCTTGCCGCCGTCGAGGTCTATCTCCAGCCTGTCGGTGCCGACCGGGTCATGCGTGCAGGTGATGAAGACGCCGGTAGCGCCGTTCGGGTATTCGACAGTTGCGGTGACATCGTTATCGACGATGATATCCCTGTGACAGCCGTATTCGATCTTCGCGTATACCTTGCTGGGGATCCCGCAGATCCATTGCCAGAGGTCGAGCTGGTGCGGAGCCTGGTTTACCAGCACGCCGCCGCCTTCTCCGCCCCAGGTCGCGCGCCAGGCGCTCTGCTGGTAGTAGTTATCCGGCCTCCACCAGCTGTTGATGATCCAGTTGGAGCGCCGCATCTCACCCAGTTCCCCGCCTTGTACGATCTCACGCAGCTTCTGGTACAGGGAGTTCGTACGCTGGTTGAACATGATGCCGAAAGCGGTCTCCGGGTGCTTGAGAGAGCATTCGTTCATCTCACGAACGGCTTTCGCGTAAACACCGGCAGGCTTTTCCACGAGGACAGGCATGCCGTGTTCAAGTGCGTAGATGGCGATGACCGGGTGAAGGTAGTGCGGGACTGTGGTAACTACGGCATCGACCTTACCGGAGGCGATCATGTCCTTCCAGTCCGTGAAGAAAGGTATTTCCGGGTACATGATCTCACACATCGTTTTTTTATCCGGATCGATGTCGCACAGGGCGCCTAGGACACAGTTTTCGGGCATGGGGCCCATGCCTCCCGTCAGGTAGCGGGAATAGAAGCCGCCCTGCGTTCCGACGCCGATGATACCATAGCGAAGCTTTTCCATATGATAACTCCTTTTCTGTTTTTTCCGGGGATATACCGGGCTGTCCGATACATGCTCCCATAAAAAGAGGCAAGGCCGTTAAGGCCTTGCCCTGTAAGTCAGGATCATTCGATCCCCATGGTACGGTTATAGGCAGCCTGATCCATCTCAAGCAGTTCCTGGCTGCCGAGACCGATGAGCTCAGCCTGGAAGTTGGCCCATACGGCGTCGTCATAGATATCGATCTGGCCGGTGACAGCCTGCGCGCAGAAGGTGTTCACATGACTGTCGATGGCGGTGCGGACGTTTGCCCATTCTTCCTGCTCGTCGATGGAGTAGATGATCTTGGCAACGTACTCATCCGGCACATAGTCGACCTGCTTGGCGACTGCCAGAGCGTTCTTGAACTCGTTGTTGGCTTCGTTTCCATCCCAGGCGAAGCGGCTGTTGGTGTTCTCCCAGTCGATGGAGCCGAAGATGGAATCCTGTCCCAGTATTGAAGCAGTCGGTACGCCCCATACGGACTGGAGCTGTACGAAGTACGCGCTCATGCCGATGGACTCGTACATGGATACATCGTCCTCACTGGCGAACTTCCAGTCAACATCGGGCTGGCCCCAGCGGTTGACGAGGCTGTACCACTGTTCGGCGTTGTAGGCATCCATCATGCGGAAGATGGCTTCCGGATGCTCGGCGTCAGAGGTGATGCAGCAGGCGAAGTTGGGGTTCTGCGGGATATAGGTTGCAGATGCGAAGCCATCCGGGCCGGCTACGACCGGGATAGGATTCATGATGGGCATATTCGCGCCGAAGCCGGAGCAGGAACCGGATACGCCGATACCGACGTACGGGGTCGGAGCAGATACGGAAGCGACATAGTTGGAGTTGTCCTGTGTGAGGGCATAGTCCGGGAAGAGCTTCTCATCGTACAGCTGACGGACGAATTTGAGGCCTTCACGGAATTCATCCTTCTCATAGGAATGGGAGAGGATGCCGTCTTCGATCTGGAACCAGGAAGAGGTGTTGTCGATGTAGGTGTACATCTTCAGGCACCACTTGATGAGATTCTGCTGCCAGCCGGTACCGCCGGTCAGCGGTACTTCATCGGAAGGATCGCCATTGCCGTTGACATCGTTGTCACGGACGCCGCGCAGGTAGGTGAGGAACCACTCCTGGGTCGGGAGATCGCCCGGATCATCCATACCGAGAGCGGTCACGAAATCCCTGTTGTACCAGGCACGCATGGAATAGAAGTTCGGGAGCGTCCTGTACAGGCTCATCATGCCGTAGTAGTTGCCGTCGAGAGAACGGCCCATCGCCCACAGGGCTTCGGGGCCTTCAGGGGTCTTGGCGAGGTTCTGGGCATGATAGTAGCTCAGGTTCTCGATGTAATCGTTAAGCGGGATCAGGGCGCCGGCCTGGCCGTAGGATTCACGGACGGAATCGTTGTTCAGGTCGAAGCCGATCAGCAGGTCGTCAAGCTTCTCGCCGCCGTTGATCTGCAGGCGCAGCTTGCTGTAGGCATCATCGGCTACGGCGGGATAGAGATCCCAGTCGATGTGGATGCCGGTCAGGTCTTCCAGCAGGGTGACCAGATAGTTCTCACCGTATTCGTAGGTGGTAACGTTGGTCTGGTTCATCATGCCGACGGTGATGGTGAGGGGCTCGCTTACTACGGGCAGTTCGCCGACGGGGGTCACGATCGGGTCGGTGACCTCAGCCAGTGCCGCCGTGCAGCTGATGAGCAGAGCCAGACACAGCATCAGGGAGAGCATTTTTTTCATCAGGGGTACCTCCTTGTTTATTATATGTAATCAGCAAATGCCGATCGCATCGTATCGAGCGTCAGCCCTTGACGGAGCCGAGCATGACGCCTGTCGCGAAGTATTTCTGCACAAAGGGATACACGATCAGTACGGGAACGGTCGCCACGATGATCAGGCAGTACTTCAGAAGGTCCGCAAGGCCCTGCTTGGCGGCGAGCATCTCCGGATCCATGCCCGAAGCTTCGCTCAGCGTGTTGCTGATGAGTATCTCGCGCAGGAACAGCTGCAGGGGATACATGGAACGGTCGGAAAGGTAGAGCATCGCGTTGAAATAGGCGTTCCAGTGTCCGATCGCATAGTACAGGGCGAGCAC
>DBXA01000069.1:11256-14274 GCA_002309235.1 Christensenella sp. UBA1224
GTATTGGAACAGCCGTCGACCTGCGCCGCCTCCCAAAGCTCGTACGGTATTGAATTCGATATGAACGTCCGGGCGATGATCATGTTGTACACGCTGATCAGCCCCGGTATGATCATGACCCAGCGTGTATTGATCAGCCCTATGTTCTTCATCAGCATGTAATTGGGGATCATGCCGCCGTTGAAGAACATGGTGAACGTAAACAGGAACATGATCTGGTTTTTATACGGAAGTCCGCGTTTGGAGAGCGGATACGCACAGACCATGGTGAAGAACACGTTCAGGAACGTTCCGAATACCGTGTAGAGCAGGCTGTTGCCGTAGCCTGTCCAGATATTCTGGTTCTTAAAGATCTCGCCGTAGCCTTCAAGTGAGAATCCTACCGGGTACAGCCAGACCTGACCGCTGAGGATCGCGCTCCTTTCGGAGAAAGAGGCGCTGACGATGTAGATGAGCGGGTACGCGACGATGATGAGCACCAGCGTCAGCACGATATTGACTGCCGCGTAAAATATCTTGTCGTCGGTAGACAGCTTTATCTTGCGGCTTCTTTTATTCACAAATTCACTCATCGTTTCCGCCTCCTTACCAAAGACTGGTCTCGCCGACCTTCTTTGACACGGTGTTGACGAGAATGAGCAGTGTCAGGTTGATGACGGCGTTGAACAGGTCGATAGCAGTAGAATAAGAGAAGTCACCGGTGCCTGATACCATACCTATATAATAGACATAGGTGGATATGATCTCGGAAGTGCTTTTATTCAGATTGTTCTGCATCAGGTAGACCTTTTCGAAGCCTACCGACATGACGCGGCCCGCGCTCATGATGAGCAGTATGATGGCGGTGGGGAGGATGGTGGGCAGGTCGATGTGTATGGTCCTGCGGAAGCGGCTCGCGCCGTCGATCTGGGCGACCTCATGCAGCTCCATATCGACGGAAGAAAGAGCGGCCAGATAGATGATCGACGACCAGCCCATGTTCTGCCACACGCCGGACCAGACGTACAGGTGCCGGAACAGATAGGCTTTTCCCATGGGGTCGGAGGGCATTGTGCCGGTGATCGCTTTCATCAGTATGCCGTACAGGCCGATGCGGGGATTCGCTATCGAGATGATCATAGCCACGAGAACGACGGTCGAGATGAAGTGCGGGATATAGGTGACCATCTGGACCACCTTTTTGTACTTCAGGTTGCGCATGACGTTGAGCGCGAGGGCCAGTATGATCGGCAGCGGGAAACCTGCCAGCAGGTTGTACAGGGAAAGGATGATCGTATTGGGAACGACGGTCTTGAACTGGGGGGACTTGAAGAATTTCAGGAACTGGGCAAAGCCGACCCACTCACTGCCCCAGATGCCGCCTCGCGCGCGATATTTCCGGAAGGCGATCTGTACGCCGAACATGGGGACATAATGGAAAATGATGATAAAGGCGACGGGGATCAGGAGAAAGAGATAGAGCTCCCAGTCGCGGGTGATCTCTTTCTTTACGGGTTTATACCATTTGCTGCAGATGACAATGATGGTTCCGATGAAGCAAACGGCGGTCAGCGGTATGGAGATGTAGAGCAGCATGACATCTCCGCGCAGATTATGCAGGAAGATGCCGAAGACAAGCAGTACCAAGCCCAGCAGGAAACCGGTGAAAGCGATATCATGCAGGATCTTGTAGCTGCTGACACTGTTATGAGGGTTACCGGCCTTCATGTCATCCCTTCTTCCGTGTGAAAAATCGATTAAGATCATATTATCATTTTTTTGCTTGGCTGTCTACCATAAAATACCGCTAAAGCGGAATGAATTGCTGTTTCGCGGCATGAATTGGCTTCGTCGTGATCTCTCGCTTCGCTCCATCAGGAACCTGATGCCCGAAGGGCAGATCATGCACGCAGTGCAATTCATGGCGAAGCCAAATCATGCGCAGCGCAGATCACGCCGAAGGCAGTTCATGCGCTTCGGTGCAGATATCCCATATGGAAACCTGGTCTATATCCCCGGAAGAGGCTTTCTCCGGGTTCCTTTTGCTGCGCTTTGCTTCCGGCTGCCGTTCCCTGGCCGTTTCCGCTGCTTCCCTTTCCGCCCGCATGAGAGCGTCTGTCAGGGAAATGACGGAAAGTATGGCATTGGCGTAGGAGGATCCTTCGGAAAAGCGGGAAGTATCCCTCATGACGGCATTGGCCCTTTGCGCCAAAGCGGTGATATATTCATCCGGATCATCGGAATAAAAACTGCATGACTGTCCGCCGATCATGACAGTTACTCTTCTCTTTTCCAAGCTGCCTCCCTCTTTTGTGATCCCGGAGGCATATCCCCCTTGTTTCCGGTACAGGGTGATGCTTCCGGACCACAATGCAAACCTTTGATCTTGACTGCCGCTGCCTCTGTATTCTATCACGGAAAACACCTTTTTGCCAGATGGGGACGCTAAATGTGCGAGATGCAGTTCAAGCCGCAGGCAGATCATACATGCAGTGCAGTGATGAAGCTTTGAAAGACAGAACATGCATCGGTTCTTTATGCCGCTTGGCTGCGGTACCTGCTCATGTGCATACGGGGCAGAGCTAAAGAGTTTTGTTCCCTTTGCCTTGGGTGATCTGACCCGGACGTCTCAAAGAAGGGCATCGGGATAGGGATATGGGGATCTGAGCCGAAAAACGGGTCGATGACTTAGTATTACGACTCAAATCAATGAAGCATTGAAACGGATCGCAGTGTTCGGCATCACCTTATAAGATTGTTGTTGGACAATCCGAAAAAACCTCATATGCTGCCGGGCTGCTCGGCAGATATCCCCATCACTTCGGGATCGCCATTTTCGATACAGACGATAGCATGCCGTATTTCTGCAGGCTCGATATCTGCGCATGCCGGAGATCCATCCTGTATATACAAAACTGCCGCGGAACCTGCGTTCCGCGGCAGTCCAGACCATCTACAAACCCCCTGTTTATCTGAGGAAGCAGGGGGTTTGTGTTGTATGAAGAGCGAAAAAGCAAAAAATAAAAGCCTTAACCAGGC
>DBXA01000027.1 GCA_002309235.1 Christensenella sp. UBA1224
AACTGGTCTCTGCAGACGAATACCGGTATGAATCTGTTTGAACCCGGTGAATCGCCTATCGACAACGCGCAGTTTCTCCTTTTCCTTGCAGCTGTCATAGCTGCAGTGGACAAGCATCAGGACCTTATCCGGATCAGCGTGGCCAGCGCTTCCAATGACCACCGCCTTGGGGTNNGCAGGAAGCGCCGCCTGCCATTGTCGCGATATCGCTCGGCGACGAGCTGACGGGTGTGCTGGAGGCGATCGAGAGCAACACACAGTATGATAAGGTCTCGAAGGATGAGATCAATATAGGGGTGGATGTGCTTCCGCGCCTGCCGAAGGATACGACGGACCGCAATCGCACATCTCCGTTCGCCTTCACAGGCAACAAATTCGAATTGCGCATGCCAGGCGCCTCGGCTTCTCTTGCGGAACCCAATATCATACTCAATACCATATTGGCGGATGAGCTGCGGGATATCGCGGACAGGCTTGAAAAGGCGGATGATTTCACGCCTGCGCTCAATGCCCTCATCCGGGATACATTGCGGGAACACAAGCGCATACTTTACGGTGGGAACAATTATTCCGATGAATGGAGGAAGGAAGCGGAAAGGCGCGGCCTTCTCAATTATCCTACCACCATGGATGCGGTAGTCCACTTTTGTGATGAAAAGAATATAGCCCTCTTTGCGCGCTGCGGCGTCTTCAGCGAGGCTGAAATGCACGCGCGGCAGGAGATATATATCGAAAACTATGAAAAGCAGATCCGGATCGAAGCGCTTACCATGCGGGAGATGGCCGGGAGAGACATCCTGCCGGCAGTCCTGCGTTTCGCCGATGAGATAGCAAGAGGCGCTAAATCAAAAGCGGATATTGGGATCGAGCCTCGCGCGGAAAGGAAGCTCCTTGCAAGGCTTGAAGATTGTGCATACCGCATCGAAACACAGCTTGACAGGCTCAACGATGCGCTGAAAGAATTGGATATGATCGAACTGATGACCGTAAAAGCTGCCTACTGCCGGGATGGCATATTGCCTGCTATGGAGGCATTGCGCAGCGCCGCCGATGAGGCGGAGCTAATAACCGACAGCGGATATTGGCCGTATCCGACTTATGGGGAGCTTCTCTTCAGCGTCAAGTGATTACAGGCAGATAGACATCGGGGGAAGGGCGCGTGATCATGACTGTGCCTTTCCTTTTTTTATAGCGGGTCATGATCCGGCAGGGATCGAATGCTTTCTGCCGAGAATGCTGAAGAAATAATAGTATATCGCGAACGCCAGCGAGGTGATGGCCCAGCTGATCGGAAAACATAGTGAAGCAAACACCAGCGTGTTGTGACTTGGGAGTATGAACAGTATCCATAATACGCGGAATACGCAGATCCCTATTCCGGTTATGACCATGCCCGGCCAGGAATCCCCTATGGCGCGGAGACTTCCCGAAAGCACATCAACGGGTACGTAGAAGATAAGGAAGGGCATGATCCAACGGACAAGTGATACACCAAGCTCTATTACCTCCTCATCTTTTGTGAACATAGAGATGAAGGTCCTTCCGAAGGGGAGCATCAGTACGAGGATGAACACCGATATGGCGGATCCTAAAGCATAAGCGCAGTGCATGCCTTTATATACACGGTTTAGCTTTCTTGCGCCGAAATTTTGGGCGACAAATGTTGTGATGGAGACTCCCAGAGCGTTGATCATCATCCAGTAGAAAGAATCAAGCTTGCCGAAGGCAGAGTATGCGGCCATGGCGTTAGTTCCAAGCCTGTTGATGCCTGTCTGGATAATGATGTTCGCTATGGAATACATGGCGGACTGGAAACCGGCGGGAACGCCTATATGGATGATCCTTTTGAGAGGAACTGCATGGATACGGGTATTACGGGGGATATAGCGATAGCTCTCTTTTGAACGGATCAGAGCAGCAAGGACCAATATCGCGCTGACGGTAAGCGATAGAACTGTTGCCAGGCATGCGCCTGTTACGCCGAGACCGAGCGCCGCCACAAAGAGAAGATCAAGGACTATATTGATGAAACAACATACGATCAGATAGATCAGCGGACGTCTGCTGTCGCCGATGGCACGCAGTATGCCGGATCCCATGTTATACAGAAGGTTAGGGATAGTACCCAGATAGAATATCTTCACATAAGAAGCAGCAAGGTCTATGACATCATCCGGGCTCTGCATAAGGCGCAGGAAATCATAGGCAGTCAGGTAGCCGATGACTGTCAGAAGAAGGCCTCCTGCGAGCGAGAATGTGATGGCAGTATGAACTGCCTTGCTTACCTCTGAGGGTTCCTTAGCGCCGTAGTGCTGCGATATGATAACGGTAGCGCCGCTGGATATGCCCACGAAAAAGCCGATGAGCAGGTTTATCATGTTGCCGGTGCTGCCAACGGCAGCCAGTGCTTCTTTACCGACGAATCTTCCGACGATGATGGCGTCAGCGGTATTGTAAAGCTGCTGGAAGAACGTACCCAGC
Organism: Christensenella sp. UBA1224; assembly: GCA_002309235.1. Lineage (GTDB taxonomy): Bacteria > Bacillota > Clostridia > Christensenellales > Aristaeellaceae > UBA1224. Next base: position 2,482 of record DBXA01000027.1, read on the forward strand.
ATGATAGGGAAAAAGAACATGAGGAGATGCCTCAGGATAGGTCCGTCGGTCATCCCGTTAATGGGGTGTTCTTTGCTTATCTGATACATATCGCTACCTCTTTCCGATCGCATATAAATATGATAAAGTGACAGCGTTATGTATAAAAGCACGGGAGTCAGCTTCATGGAAGCTTTCATGTTAAATCAGATGTGAAGTGCAAACGAACGGGAAAAAGCGGGTTAAAAAATAAAAAAACTATTGACAGATAAACGGCAGGGTGATATTATATCGTCTGTTGCCAGCAAGACTAGCTCTTCTGGCGAAGATCCTTGAAAACGATATAGAACAAACAAGGAAGAGAAGAAACACAGTCAGATTCTGAAGAGTTAAAAGCATTGCTCAGGAAGGCTGGATCGGGGAGAGCAGGAGACCAAGCGAGAGCCGTTGGCGCGGAAGGAGCTTGGGAGAGAGCGGGAACCGGACAGTTGGAGAGAGTGATGATAAAAGATCAAACTAAAGAGTTTGATC
>DBXA01000110.1 GCA_002309235.1 Christensenella sp. UBA1224
ATATATAGGTTTAGACTACGAATCGAGCAGCGTCATTTTCGAAATATCCGCTTTTGACATCACTTCTCTGCCTGGAGTTTGCCGCTGCACTTCGCGAAGTTGGCAGGGCGAACCCTTGAGCCCTGCTTACTTCGGGAGTGCAGCGATTCGTAGTCTAAACCCTTATATATAAGGTTTAGACTACGAATCCTGCTGCCGTTATGCACTGATGGCCATCGCACCATCGATCCGATAGATCCGGCCTTTAACCAAGTCAAATTCATTTTTCATTTTCCTTAGCCGATAATAAACCGTCTTGTCTGTAACTCCAAGGTATTCCGTCATGTCCTTAACGCTGACGGATCCATCGACAGCCTGTGCCGCAAAGGCATTCCGGAAATCCTGAACAGATGCCTGCGCGGATCTGGCATTCCTGCTGCCGGTTCCCGATGTACGGGGAGCCCCCTGTGCCTGAAGCCCATGCAGCGCTTCCTTATCCACCCTGTGGATCGGGTATTCAAACCAGAAATCCACGGGCTTGAAATTCTTGAATTCCCTTAGATTGCTCTCCATGCGCCAGGCTGTTGCGCCCGTCTCCGCGATCATGCTGCGCACATTCTCCGTAAGCTCCAGTTCTATCATATCCAGCTGCGCATCCGGATCCCTGGCGAAGACGCCGCTGCCCGATGCCCTGTCCATGGCGCGCTTTGTCCCCTGGAAGCCCTTGGAATGGTGGTGGCTGTAGATCACGGCGCAGCCGCCAGAAGTGCAGATGCGGTCAAACTGGTTGCAGAAATAGCCCATGTCGGTCGCCGAGTTCTCATCCCCTGTGATCACCTTATAGATGGGGTCTATGATGACGGCATCCAGATTCCTGCCCGCTGTGCGCCGTACGAGCTCCGGTACCAGCATGTCGAGGGGCACCGCGTGCCCGCGCAGGTTCCATATCAGGATATCCTCCATATGTCTTTGCGTGTATCCCAGCGCGTCATAGATGCGGATAAAGCGGTCCACGCAGGATGCCGGGTCTATCTCCAGGTTCACGTACAATACCCGCCCCTTCCTGCAGGGGAAGCTGAGCCAGGGCTTCCCTTCCGCTATGGCAATGCACAGCTCCATCAGCAGGAAGGATTTGCCTGCCTTGCTGCTCCCCGAGATGAGCATCTTGTGCCCTCTCCTGAGTACCCCTTCGATCAGCTCCTTCGGAAGTGCGGGAGGAGAAGCCGCAGCATCCGAAAGCTGCAGAAGGCCCGGGAGATCCTCCCTCTCGTCCAGGGTCAGTTTGATCATATCGTTTTTCATATGCGTATCACCTCTCTTACGGTATATAGGAGGGCGGATCGATCCCGAAAGGCACCGCCCAGTCGTTTTTTGATATCCTGGATATCATCCTGTTGGCCTGTTTATAGCTCCAGGTACCCACATGCACAAAGCTGAACTTTTCCAGGCACCGTATCTGCTTTGGCGTAGCAAGGCCTGCGCCCTGCCTTGTGAAGAGCTGGTCGATCAGATGGGATGCCAGTCCCTTGTTTGTCACCGCTCCGGTAAAGATGCCCCTCTGCTCCAGTATCTCCAGCTGTTTCTCGGTAGGCGGGTCCTTTTCCCATGCGAACACGGGCTCGTAATCCACCAGGTCGCCTGCGGCAATGGATACGGCGTACTGCAGCGGGTCCACCAGCTTTCGGCTTCTGCTGCGCATACGCGCAAGCTCCCTGCTCAGCGCTTCCTCACGCTCTGCCTGCGCATCGCTCCGGGCGGCCTTTTCCGCCTCCATGATATCTGTGCCGGAGGGCGATCTTTCCACCATGCGGTCGATCCTGGCCGCGATATCCCCGTTCGCGGCGATCAGGGAGGAAGGCCTGCACAGGTCATGCTTCTCCGTCAGCCACAGAAAATCCAGCAGGAGCAGCTCCTTCTTCCCCGGAAACAGGCGCATGCCGCGGCCGACCATCTGCTGATAGAGGCTGCGCACCCGTGTGGGGCGGAGCACGACGACGCAATCGACACTGGGACAATCCCAGCCTTCTGTCAGGAGCATGCTGTTGCACAGCACCGTATAGCTCCCGTCTTCAAAATCTCGCAGTATCTGTGTTCTGTTTGGAGAATCGCCGTTAACCTCCGCTGCGGATACTCCCAGATCCCGCAGCATTTTGCACAGCGCCTTCGATATGCGGATGAGCGGCAGGAAGACGACCGTTTTCCTGTTCGCGTAATTCTTTGCGATCTCGCCCGCGATCAGCTTCAGATATGGTTCCAATGCGGAGCCTATCTCGCCCGCGTCGTAATCGCCCTTTGCCATGCCGACCTCCCGGATATCCAGCCTGAGCGGGATCATCTGGGCCTTTATGGTGCACAGGTACTTTTGGTCGATCGCCCGGGGCAGTGTGTATTCATAGGCCATGGAATCAAAGAAGCTGCCGAGCCTGCGCATATCGCCCCTGTCCGGCGTCGCGGTGACGCCCAATACCCTTGCATCCGGGAAATGCCCGAAAACATGCTGGTAGGAATCGGATAGGCAATGGTGCGCCTCGTCCACGATGATGCAGGAAAAATGATCCCGCGGGAATTTCATCAGGCGCTTCTTCCGGCATATGGACTGCACGGAAGCCACTGTGATCCGAAGCTGACTGTTCAGGGAAGAAGCGCCCGCCTTCTCAAACGCGCATTCAAGGCCGGTGGCAAGGCGTATTTTATCCGCCGCCTGGTCCAGAAGCTCGTTGCGGTGCGCCATGATGAGCACCCTTCCCCCCTTTTCCACCTCTTCCTGGGCGACCTTGGCAAGTACCACGGTCTTTCCGCAGCCTGTAGGGAGGACCAGAAGCGTACGCTTCCGGCCCTGAGACCACTCGTTTTGTATCGCGTCCCTTGCCTCCGCCTGGTAAGGTCTCAATTCCATCGCCATATCACGAAACCTCCCATTCCCAGGGCATATCCGCATCCTCCGCCTCTTTGAAGAGGAGCACGGGATCGTATTCGAGGAAGTGATCCACCTCGTTCACCTGATGCTCCGCGCCATCCTTGATATAGGTGCGCGGCCTTATATGTGCCTTGCCCCTGGCGCCTATCACCTTGCTCCAGTCCATGACCACCTTTTCGCCGTGCTTCTTTTGACCGATGCACCGGAAAAAGGAAGCGATCTTCCATTCCAGCGTTCGGTACAGTATCAGATCGACGCGTGCGTGCGCAATGCCCTCGTCACTGTCTATGCGGATCGTCAGGCTCGCCTTGTTGCACGGCGGGATCTTGGCCGAGCCCGGAAACCGTCCGCGTTCAAAGCCGGTCACGGTAAAGGTATAATCCCCTTCCGGCAGTATCAGAAATTCCTTGCCGTCCTTTTCGATCGTATCGTCCCAGTCCATGATGTTGCTGTTCTCATTTTTCATCGTGCTGCCTCCTGTTTTTTCTGCCGCACATACATCCGTGCGGATATTCCTTTTCCTGCACTGCGGATTACGGAAACAGGATCCCGGGACCATACGCATCACCTCCTCCGTTCTCAGCTTATTTCCCATAAAACACAGTTATGCGGAAAACACCAATAGTATAATACAATAATCTATTACCGTAAATCGAACTGTTCGGTTTCATTCAGAAATTTTTCAGAGTGAAGGCCATCTGTCCGCATTCCGGAATAAATCAATTTATTTCAGTATTTTTTAATCTTCTTTCTCCCGATATACGCTTGACACCCTTCCGGTCATCTGCTATAATGCAGCCACACTCGGAAAAGCAAAGGGGACAATAAAATATGACTTCCATAGGCAAAACGGAAAACATGAAGGAATTCAACAAAGCAACCTATGGCAGCATCATCAAGCAGGCAAGGCTCAAAAAAGGGCTCAACCAGCCGGAGCTTGCCAAACAGCTCGGCTTATACAAGAATTTCGTGAGCAATTGGGAGCTTGGCATAGCAAGGCCGGATCTGAATATCATCCCCAGGCTCTGCGAGGTGCTCGGCATTTCGACGGGAGAGTTTTTCCGCGTCACCGGCAGTCTCGATCTGACAAAAGCGGAAGAAGAGCACATAAAAAAATACAGGCGCCTGGCAGAAAGGGAACGCGCGAGCATCGATGGGTTTCTGGATGTCTTCCTCCGCCAGGCAGAGGATGAGCGCATTGAGAGATGCAGAAAAGACTTCTTCCTGAAAATGCGTTCCTGGAATGCGGCGGCTGNNCTCCTGCCGGTATCCAAGGGCCTCTGGGTGACGAAGACTGTGAGAGCATTTACATCAGAAAAACGCCGGAAAGCGAAAGGGCAGACCTCATCATCCCCGTTTCCGGAGACAGCATGGAGCCCACCTTCCGCGATGGGGACGATGTGATGATAGAGTATACCGATTCCCTTTCCCCGGGCGAGATCGGCATCTTTTTCGTAAACGGAGAAGGCTTTATCAAGGAATACCGCAAAGAAGGCCTCTATTCCCACAATTCCGGAAAGTATCCCCTGCGCACCTTCTGCCTGGATGATGAGGTGCGCTGCGTAGGCCGCGTTCTGGGAAAGGTCACCCGTGATATGTACCCTGACGAAGAAGAAGCGGCCATACTGAACGGGACCTGTATCCGGTAGGCGCTTTCCCATTTTTCAAAAGGCGGCATCAGGCCGGCACAGCGCAGAAAGTTCAGGCATATCAGATCCATTACGACACAGGAGGGGTGATCAGGGTGCCGCGCGCGAGCAAAGAAAACGCGATCAGGGAATATGTACTTTTGTGCAATCATACCGAGGGAAGGATGCCTACCTATACCGAGATTGCCCTTGCGACAGGCGCGACTTCCCGATCGACCATAGCCAGGCACTTAAAACACCTGAGGGCAGCCGGCATCATAGAAGGCGCGGAGGATGCCTCGGCATGGTCCAAAGACGCCAGGAGGATCTGCCTGAAGACGGAAGAAGGCGGCAGGGTGTTCATGGATCTCGCGATCCGGGATGGAAAGCCCGAATTCAGCGGCATACTGGATACGACGCTGCTGAACAGGACCATCAGCTGCATAACGGGGTTTACCGTGGTGGAAGCCTGAATCCGATCCGCCGTATGGTACTTGCCTTTACCCCTGCCCGCGGCCCTGATCGGCCCGAGGGCCCCCATCTGTTTCGTGACCAAAAAAGCAGGTCCTCTTCAACTCAAGTTGGTTTTTATTCGGGTAGGAAGGTACTTTCTATATCAGTTATGGTTTCTTAGCCCGCCTATTGTATATTTGTTTGATAAACCCTCTATGTTAAGGTATAATGTACAAAAAGACCTGTTTTGAGGAGTTTCTATGGCAAAGGAAAAGAAATCGTCAGATAAAGTTATTAGCTTAGATCCCTTATGGAGGAATTCAATATGTACTGCATTGTTGAGG
>DBXA01000030.1 GCA_002309235.1 Christensenella sp. UBA1224
TCAACCGCAGCCGCGAGGCGGACGAGCTGCAGAGGCTCAAGTACCGTTACCTTGACCTGAGGAACCCCGCCGTCAAGCAGAATATCGTGCTCAGGTGCAATGTGGTGGCAGCTCTCAGGCAGGCTATGATGGAGCACGGCTTCCTTGAGATCACAACGCCTATCCTGACGGCATCCAGCCCCGAAGGCGCAAGGGATTACCTGGTGCCTGCCAGAAAGCATCCGGGCAAGTTCTACGCGCTCCCGCAGGCGCCTCAGCAGTTCAAGCAGCTGCTGATGACCAGCGGCTTTGACAGGTATTTCCAGATAGCACCCTGCTTCCGCGATGAGGATGCCCGCGGCGACCGCTCGCCGGGTGAGTTCTACCAGCTGGATATGGAAATGGCCTTTGCCGGGCAGGATGATGTGTTCGCCATACTGGAGGATGTGCTGCCGCCCATCTTCGCAAAATACGGCAAGTATAATATCGCGTCCACTGCGCCTTTCAAGCGCATACCGTATATGGAGGCGATGGAGGTATACGGTTCGGACAAGCCGGACCTGCGCATTGACCTGGTTGTACAGGATATGACGGACCTTGTGAAGGGCTCCGAATTCGGGCCGTTTGCTGAGGGGAATACCGTAAAGGCTGTCGTGGTGTCCGGGAGCGACCTTACCCGCAAGCAGATCGACAAGCTGTGTGCGGATGTTGAGGTGCAGGCGGGCGACAAGCCCTACTGGTTCCGCGTGGAGAACGATATGTCCTTTGTGGGCGGCATCGCCAAGTTCATGACACCGGTGCATGACGAGGCGGTGGAGAAGCTGGGACTCACAGCGGGCTGCCTGGTAGGAGTTGCGGCAGGCAAAAAGACCCAGGCCCAGAAGACGGCGGGCGTGCTGCGCAAGATGCTGGGAGCGGCCGTGCCTGGACATATGGATAAGGAACGATATGAGTTCTGCTGGGTAGTGGATTTCCCGATGTACGAGATAGGGGAGGAATCCGGAGAGCTGGAATTCTGCCACAATCCCTTCTCCATGCCGGGCGGCGGCGCTGCAACGCTGGATAAGGCGATCGCGGGCGAGGTTGACCCGCTCAGCATCACAGCGCAGCAGTATGACCTGGTGTGCAACGGCGTGGAGCTTTCCTCCGGCGCGGTGCGAAACCATGATCCGGAGATCATGATTAAGGCCTTCGAGTTGGTGGGCCTGGGCGAGGACGACGTGAAGTCCAAGTTCCCGGCCATGTACAACGCCTTCTGCTACGGCGCGCCGCCGCATGCGGGCATTGCGCCCGGTGTGGACCGCATGGTGATGCTGCTGGCGGGAGAGGATTCCATCAGGGAGATCATCCCATTCCCGATGAACAAGAACGCACAGGATGTGATGATGGACGCGCCTTCCTATGTGACGGAAAAGCAGCTGAAGGAGCTCCACATCATCTGTGATGTCCCTGAGCAGTGATCCCGGCGGGAACATGCAAGGCAGGGAATTCGTCACAAGGATAACAACGATGACCCGGGATCTGTCGGTCTCTTTCCCGTCTGTGCTTTTCACAGGCGGGAATGCTTGGTTTAAGAAGGCAGGGTAGACCCGGGAGGAAAAAACGCAAAAACAGGATAAAAGGAAAAAGCCTGCCGAGAAAGGCGGGAAAAGGACCGAAAACAAACAGGAGTTGGAAAGATTTGTCTGGAAAAAAAAGAACAAAAAACAAAAAGGAACCGCATGTAAAGATCATACCGCTGGGAGGACTCGGCGAGATCGGCAAGAACATGACGGCGATCGAATATGAGAATGATATCATTGTGGTGGATATCGGATCGATATTTCCCAAGGACGATATGCCGGGCGTCGACCTGGTGATACCGGATATCACGTACCTCATCAAAAACAAAGATCGTGTGCGCGGGTACCTGCTGACCCACGGGCATGAGGATCATATAGGCGCCGCACCTTATGTGCTCAGCGAAGTGCCCGCGCCTGTGTACGGTACAAGGCTTACCCTCGCCTTTGTGGAACATAAACTAAAGGAACACGGTCTCAATGACAGTATTGAACTGCGTGTAGTCACGCCGGGAGATGTCGAATGCATAGGCGCGTTTGATGTCGAATTTCTGAATGTGAGCCATTCAATCGCCGGCGCGGTGGCGTTGGCGATCCATACGCCTGCGGGCACCATTGTCCACACGGGGGATTTCAAGGTGGATTATACGCCGATCGATGACAGGATGATGGATTTCGGAAGGCTGGCGCAGCTGGGCAAAGAAGGCGTCGGGCTGCTGCTGTGCGATTCGACCAATGTGGAAAAGCCCGGGTATACCATCAGCGAAAGGCGTGTGGGAGAGACGTTTATGGATCTCTTCGCCCAGGCTGAGGCCAGGATCATCATATCGATGTTCGCGAGCAATATCCACAGGATACAATCCGTCGTTGACGCGGCCGTACAGTATGGGAGAAAGGTGTGCCTGGTCGGCAGGAGCATGGTCACCAACGCGCAGATCGCGATAGACCTGGGCGAGCTGTTCATTCCGGAAGGCTGTCTTGTGGACATCGATGATATCGACCGCTATAAGGACAGCCGGATGGTGATCATTACCACAGGCAGCCAGGGAGAGCCTATGTCAGGCCTCAGCAGGATGGCATTTGCGGAATACCGGAAGCTGTCTATCAAGCCGACGGATATGGTGATCATCTCTTCATCACCGATTCCCGGCAATGAGAACAGCGTGTACCGCGTGATCAACCAGCTCGTATCCTCCGGAGCGAATGTGGTGTACGAAAGGCTGGCGGAGGTGCATGCATCAGGCCATGCCTGCAGAGAAGAGTTAAAGCTCATGCACGCGCTGACACAGCCGAAATTCTTTGTCCCCGTACATGGCGAGACGAGGCATCTCTTCCAGCATGCGCAGCTTGCGCAGGAACTGGGAATGCCCGGGGATAATGTATTGATCGCCTCAAACGGCAATGTGATCGATCTTACGCAGGATTCTATCTCGATATCGGGCACAGTACCCTGCGGATCTGTGCTGATAGACGGTCTTGGAGTCGGAGATGTGGGAGAAGGCGTCCTGAAGGATAGAAAGTATCTTTCTCAGGAAGGGCTGGTCATGATCGTTATGGCTGTCAACAGGGAAACGGGAGAGGTCATAACCGGACCGGATGTTTCCAGCCGCGGTCTTGTGTATACGCGGGAAGAAAGCGAGCTTACCGAAGGCATTCGCTCAGCCGCGAGGGCTGTCATCGCAAGATACGGTGCGATAGGGCCCGGCGATATCAATGATTTCAAAAATGAGATACGTACATCGGTACGCCGTTTTGTATCCGGTACCATAAAGAGGAGCCCTATGGTGTTCCCGATCGTAGTCGAAGTATGAGGAGAGATAAAAATGATCAATATTTACGATACAGCGAACCTCCTTGCGTCCCAGATCAGGGAGACAGAGGAATACAAAGAATACCAGAGACTGAATGAAGCTGCAAGGCAGGATGATACGAACCGTACGCTTATGGATGAGTACAAGCGCCTGCAGTATAAGATGCAGGCTTCCCTGGTCGCCGGCGGTACGATGGGCGAGGATGATGTCAAGAGGATGCAGCAGATAGGCTCCCTCCTCCAGTTCAATCAGGATGCCAGCGCGGCTATGCTGGCGGAATTCAGGCTTCAGAAGCTGATCGCCGATATCTATAAGATCATCGCGGATGCCGCGGGGATAGATCTGGGAGCCCTCAGGTAAGGAGAACAGAGCACAATGAGTACGAAAAAGCGCGCAAAAGGCAGAAGGTATACCGAAAAGGCCCTCTATTCCGAAAGGAGCAAGGGGTTTTACTGGTATTCCGCCTTGTGGAAGATATTCAGGCCTGTTATGGTCTTCCTTTGCGCGCTTGCGATCGTGGTCGGTCTTGTCTCGAGCGGCTGGAGGAAGGTTTACGAGGATTTTTTCAGCCCTGTGGATAGTACAGCTCTTGAGACGGAGACCTTTGTGATAGAATCCGGTTCTTCTGTCACAACGGTAGGGCGGAATCTCTTTGAAAAAGGGCTTATCAAAAACAGAGGTCTGTTTGGCTATATCATACAGTTCAGAGGGCTCACGAGCTCGATCCAGTACGGGAATTATGAGCTTTCAAGATCCATGACGATGTTTGAGATCATCGATACCTTGTCATCGGGCAGTGCTACGACAGAACGCACCATAACGATCATACCGGGGTGGACCCTCGAGGATATCGCGGATTACCTGGTGGAGAAAGGGGCGGCGGCGAACAGGGAGGAATTCCTGGATCTGTGCTCGCAGCCGGAACTGTTTATCGACAGCTCCTATGCGCTTCAGACGGCAAAAGCGGAGAACGGCTTTAAAAACAGGCTTTACGCGCTGGAAGGCTATCTTGCCCCGGATACATACAGGATATTTATCAACGCCTCTGTCCAGTCAATCATCTCGAAATTGCTGGGCCAGACGGATAAGGTGCTCGATAAGCTCATATACGCGAGCGATACCACCATAGCTTATGATGAAAACGGGAATATCATAGAAGTTACGGATGCGTCGAAACAGTACAAAACGAAGCTTACGCCGGAAGAGACCGTCATACTGGCTTCCATGATAGAGAAGGAAGCGGGGAACAAGAATGATTATGCCAGGATCTCCGCGGTGTTCCACAATCGCCTGAACAGAGGCATGAAGCTGGAAAGCGATGCGACGGTCTCCTATGTGCTGAAGCTCAAACGCCTTGCTTTGACCTCCGGAGAGCTTTCGGTGGCTTCGCCGTATAATACGTATATCGTCTCCGGGCTGCCTGCCGGGCCTATCTGCAACCCATCTGCTGCAGCGATCGAAGCCGCACTGTACCCGGATATGGAATATATAAACGATGGATATCTCTATTTCTGCGCGAAGGAGCCGGAGAGCGGTGAGACCGCATTTGCCCGCACCTATGAGGAGCATCTTGCAAATGTTGAAAGATACCGTCCTTCGTGGATCGAGTATGATAATCGGATGAAAGCAGACTCGCAGTGATGAGACGATAGGAGGCCTTTTTGTGAAGAAGCTTACAGCAGGGGAAAAGAGAGTCATCTGTTCAAATGCAACAAGTCCGTTCGGTTATTTTGCTTGGCCGAGCGTCATCCGTTTGAATGACGGTAAGATCGCCTGCGCGATGTCCGGATTTCGATTGAAGCACATATGTCCCTTCGGAAAGGCGTGCATCATGTACAGCCGAGATGAGGGAAAAACCTGGACAAATCCCGCTCCCGTAATCGATACGCCTCTGGATGACAGAGACGCGGGGCTCATGTCTTTCGGAAAAGGCCGCCTCATACTGACATCCTTTAACAATACGACAGAGTTCCAAAAGAGCGTAAACATGCGACGGAATTCGGAACACTCTCCGTCATCGGAAGCCCAAAGGCGTTTTATAGAGGCGTATATAGACCTTGTAAGGGCAGGCTATGATGAGAACAAGTATCTGGGCTCAACATATCGGATCAGCGAAGATGGCGGAAATACCTTTGGCCCGCTTTGCTTTTCTCCCGTTTCAGCGCCGCACGGCCCTATGCGCATGCTGGATGGCTCGCTCATGTACATCGGCCGAAGGTTTTCAAGGGATGATTCCTTTGACGAGGGGCTGCGTCCTTTCATCGAATGTCATAAGCTTAACGCTTCAGACAGCTTTGAATACGTATCCGCGATAGAAAACATAGAGGACGAGCAAGGCCTTATCTACAGCTGTGAACCGCATGCCGTACAGCTCCCGGACGGCCGCATCATCGTCCACATACGGGTAGAGGGAAGCGCTGATCACAGGGTGTTTACGATCTATCAATCAGAATCGTACGATTACGGCCTGCACTTCACAAAACCGCATAGGATACTCGGGCGTTTGGGAGGAGCGCCGGCGCACCTTCTTCTCAGCTCGGGAGGGATGCTCGTTTCGGTCTACGGATATCGCGAGAAACCGTATGGGATCCGTGCCATGTTCAGCAAAGACGGGGGAGAGACATGGGATACGGATTGGGTGTTAGATGATGAAGGGGAAAGCGGCGACCTTGGCTACCCGGCGAGCGTCGAGCTGTCAGATGGTTCCATCCTGACGGTCTATTATGAAAACAAGGGCGGACGCAGTTCGATATTCGGGAAGACATGGACGATCCCCCAACTATAAGCAAAAAAAGCAAGACCCAGCGTATCTGCCGGGTCTTGCTTTTTTTGAACACGATCATCAATCGTTTGAGGCTGCGGTATCTTTTTTGTCGATCAGCTTACTGATGACTTGATTCCAGTCCGGAACGGAATTAAACTGCTTGGAGTTATTTGCGATCTTTTTCAGGATCGCCGCACCGCCTTTGTTATAATCGACGATCGTAGGCCTGTAATCGTTGGTTGTGGAGGTGCTGGATATCGTACAGGGGAAGATCGATATTTCGCTGTCGATGACCTCTCCGTTTGCCATGGTGAATGTCTGCTGGAAGATAAATGTATCTTTATCGGCGGGGTTCTGATTTCCGCCGAAGCAGAAATTGGCGAGGCTGTATACGATATACTTGCCATTATATATCTCGATGCCCTGTATCACATGGGGGTGTGTGCCCAGAACGAGGTCTGCTCCGGCATCCACAGCGGCGTGTCCCAATTTGACCTGCTTGGAGCTGGCGGTATAATCCTTTTCATCTCCCCAGTGGATCGCTACGATCACAAGGTCACAGCTTTCCTTCATCGTGCGGATAGCTTCCGTCATCCCTTCGATGGTCATATCCCAGACGCGATAGGAGAGGAAGCCTATCTTTACACCCTTGATCTCTGTCGTATATGTGGTACCGAGACCGGCATAACCTACGCCGATGTAATTGAGAGTCTTCTTTGTATCTGCAAGGCCCTGTGCGTAGTAATCCTGTGTATGATTATTGTCGATTGAAACAAGCTCCACACTGCCTTCGGTAAGGATGCGGCTGAATTTATAATCTCCCTTGAAGGAGTACTGCTTGCTCTTGCGGTTGGTAGTCTCGGTAAAAGTGCCCTCCAGGTTTACGATGGTCAGATCATCATCCTCAAATACGCTTTTTACGTTCTCGAGGAAATAGGAAGGACCTAATTCCTCAAAGTACTTTTTGAAACGTTTGTAGCTGCCCTGGGTGGTGTCTCCGCCGAGAGTGCAGTCTCCGGCAGCGGTGATGGTGATCGTTTGAACATTTGCGTATTCAGCAGAGAAGGGGGATGCGTTGGCGGTACTGTTGAAACTGTCATCGTCCTCTTCGGTCCAGCCGGCATGGGCGACGACGGTATCATCCGCTTCTTCCGGATCGGCGTCAGTCACGCCGGCATCGGTATCGTCGGATGAAGGGGTGATCTCCTCGTCGGCAGCGTAGCTGTCGCCCGGCTCTTCGCCGGCAGACAGAAGCTGCTCATCATCATCGATATAGGCAGTCTCCGCATCATCTATGACAGGTTCTGCGGTATTGAGAAGAGCGGTATCTGAAAGCGTATCGGGCATATCTGTGGAAGCGGCATTCCGGAAGGAACCAATAAGGGTGGAAAAGGACAGATCTCCCGGCAGTATGGATGCCGCACCGATCAGGATCGCCAGCGCGGCTGCGAGCGCGGCGATAAAAGTGATGATACCGCTTGCTTTGCTGTGATTGTTTTTTGACATTGATATATCCTCCGAAGATTGATCCTATATATTATACATAAAACAGACCGAAGTTTCAACTTATGATCCTGTTATATCTGCGCGAACCATTCCGAGCGATGCGGATGCCTGTACGTCATGGTTCGGCTTCAGATGAGAAGCATGCTGCCAGACATCGGTCGGTTTATGCCGCAAAAAAAGCGCCGTCCAGAATAACTGCGGCCGGCGCTTCTGTTTGCTTAGCCAAGATTCGCGGTATTCTGGGTCTTTTCGCAATATGCTTCCTTCCAGATAGAGTAGATCGGGTTTTCCCATGTTTCACCATCGGCATAGGTTGCAACTTCGATACAGGCCTGCAGGTAGACGATGCCATGGTTGTCATCAAGCCTCCAGCCGTAGCTGGATCCAAAGGACTGTCCGGTCGGAAGGGAGATGTCGGCAGCATCGCCGAGTATCTCATAATAGGCATTTTCATCATATTGGGTGAGTATCTTGATGGGGTTGCCGTTCGCATCGAATGCAACAAAACCAACGGTATAATTTGTGATCTCTTTGCCGGACGTATTCTGAACGACTGCTGTCAGCATATCCGGGTAATCCTTCTTGTTGAGCTTGCTCTGAACGAGTACCTTCGCGCTGGTCACACGGACGGGCAGGACTGCGAGCGCTGCTTTCAGGGAGGCGGGGTTGTCGGCGCTTGCCTTGCTGAT
>DBXA01000123.1 GCA_002309235.1 Christensenella sp. UBA1224
GACAGCGCCGTACCGGCCGAGTTCTGCGCAAGGGAAATGATGGAAAGGGTCATCGCCCTGTGCGGCGTAATGCCCGTGAAATGACGATAAGCGAACTGTGACCGTATCCCGCCGCCCCGCGCGGCGGGATTTTTGTATATGGGATCCCCCTGCATTGACAACCGGCTGTGAAATGTGTATGCTTGCATCAGGACCATAAAAAGATAAAAGGAGAAAAATAGATGAGCGAACTGATCAAAAGCAACCCCTTCCGCCTCGGTTTCGGGCTTATGCGTCTGCCGAAAAACGCGGATGGTACCACCGATGTTCCCCAGGTAGCGGTGATGGCGGATAAATTCCTGGCCGCGGGAGGCACCTATTTCGATACGGCATACGTCTATGACGGCGGCCGCAGCGAAGAGGCTTTCCGGAAAGCCGTTGCGGAAAGGTATCCGCGCGGGGCGTACACCATTGCCACTAAGGTACACGCGGGTGCCGCCGGCGTCAATACGGCCGAAGACGCCCGGCAGGAATTGTTCACCAGCCTGGAGCGGCTTGGCACAGGGTATATCGATTACTATCTCCTGCATGCCATCCAGCGTACCAATGTGAATAAATACGATGAATACGGCCTGTGGGATTTCGTGAAGGAGCAGAAGGCCAAAGGCCTGATCCGGCACTGGGGCTTCTCCTTCCATGCCGATCCGATGCTGCTGGAGGAACTGCTGGAAAAGCACCCGGAGGCGGAGTTTGTACAGCTGCAGATCAATTACGCCGATTGGGAGAACGCCGGCGTGGCATCCCGCAGGAACTGGGAGATCTGCAAGGAGCACGGAAAGCCCGTCGTGATCATGGAGCCGGTCAAGGGCGGCATACTGGCTGACCCGATCCCGGAAGTCAAGGCCGTATTCGAAGCCGAAGGCAGCGGCCGTTCCCCCGCCAGCTGGGCTGTGCGCTATGCGGCGAGCCTTGACAACATACTGGCGGTGCTGAGCGGCATGAGCGATATCAGCCAGATGGAGGATAACCTCGATGCCATGAAGGCGGTGCCCCTGACCCAAGAGGAGCAGGGCGTGATCCGCAGGGCGCAGGAAGCCCTGGATGCCGATAAGTCCATCGGCTGCACGGCCTGTCACTACTGTACGGAGGGATGCCCCATGGATATCCCGATCCCGGAGATCTTCGCGGTGGTCAACCGCAAAAAGGGCAGCCCGGAATTCCGTACGCTCCGTGAGTATTCCATCGTTACCCAGGATAAGGGCAAGGCGAGCGACTGCGTGGCCTGCGGCCAGTGCGAAGGCATCTGCCCGCAGCATTTGCCCATCATAGATCTCTTAAAGAGCTGCAGGGAGCTGGAAAGGTAACCGCTTCCGGCGGGCAGGAAAGGAAGGATCGGCTATGAAGGAAGTCAATTACGCCGTGATCGGCTTGAGCGGCATGGGTCTTGCGCATATCACAGGCATCACCACGGATCCCCGGGCGAGACTTGCGGCGGTATGCGATATCGATGCGTCAAGGCGCGATGAAGCCGCGGCTCTCCAGAAAGGGGTCCGCGCTTATGGCGATTACCGGGATGTGCTCACTTCACGGGATGTGGACGCGGTGGTCATCGTGGTGCCCGACCAGCTGCACCGGGAGATCGCCGTGGCCGCGCTTGCCGCCGGAAAGCACGTGCTGTGCGAAAAGCCCATGGCCCTGACCCTGGAGGACTTAAGGGCGATGATCGGAGCTTCGCGCGCGTCAGACCGGAAATTCATGGTCGGCCAGATCTGTCGCTTCACGCCCGGCTTTCTCGCGGCGAAAAAGCTGATCGAGGAAGGCGCGATCGGCGAGCTCTTCTATGTGGAGAGCGAGTATGCGCACGACTACGCGAATATCCTTAAGCCCGGCAGCTGGCGCCTGGATCCCCTGCGCCACGGATTTCTCGGCGGCGGATGCCATGCGGTAGACCTGCTCCGGTGGATCGCGGGAGACCCTGAGGAGGTATCCGCTTTTGCCAATAGGAAGATGCTCGCCGATTGCCCGACAGACGACTGTATGATCGCGATCATGAAGTTCCCGGATGATGTGATCGGCAAGGTCTTCGTCTCCACCGGCTGCAAGAGGAACTATACCATGCGCAGCGCCTTTTACGGCTCGAAGGGCACGATCATCACGGATAATACCAGCCCGAACATGCAGGCGTTCCGGGTGGATTCCACCTGCGGGTATACGGTTCCCATGCTTTACCCCATCTCGATCAGCAATCACAATACCATCGGTGAGATACGCACGTTTACGGATTGCATCGTCAATGATACGCCCGTTCCGACCGATGCCTTTGAAGGCGCAAAGACCGTGTGCGCTTCGCTCGCCGCCATCCGCGCATCGCACAGCGGTACGGTCGAAAAGATCGACTACTCCGTTCTGGAGCCCTGATCCGTTTGGGAACAGGATAACGGGAAAACGCCCCCGGTCCGTTCGGACCGGGGGCGCTGCTTTGCATGAAAACCGCTTATTCGTGCAGCTTGACCTTGATCCACATGGAGGAGTAAAGGCTGCGCAGGCTTTCGGGGATATCGTTGTAGTATTCGTCTTTCTCGTAGCCGGCGCGGGGCACATAGGCTTCGTTGCCTTCGTAATCGCCGCCCTCACCGCTGAGGTCCTTGAGCACCTGGT
Organism: Christensenella sp. UBA1224; assembly: GCA_002309235.1. GTDB lineage: Bacteria > Bacillota > Clostridia > Christensenellales > Aristaeellaceae > UBA1224. The sequence goes on from DBXA01000123.1 coordinate 2,638, forward strand.
CGTTGGAGGAGGCGTAGCCCACCTCCTGGGAGATCATCATGCTGTTTTCATAATCCAGGATGTAGTTGATGAACACGTTGGCAAGCTTGGGGTTGTTGGCGTTGGCGGGGATGACCATGGCGTCGATCGCCACGTTCGTGCCCTCCTTGGGGGTGCAGTAGCCCATATCCTCGTTTTCGGAGAGGATGTAGGCGGCGTCGCCGGAATATACCAGCGCCATCCACTTTTCGCCGTTTGCCATGGCGTCGATGACCTCGTCCGTCACATAGGAGGGGTTGACGGCCTTGTCCATATTGCGGAGCCATTCAAAAGCGGCTTCGAGCTCGGCCTCGTCCGACGTATTGGCGGAATAGCCAAGGGACTTGAGGGCGATCATGAAGGCATCGCGTTCGGAATCGTACATGTAGACATGGCCCTTGTACGCTTCGTTCAGGAATGCGGAGAAGCCCTGCTCCTCCATCTCCTCGCGGCTGATCTTCGTGGTATCGTATACGATGCCGACGGTCTGCCACAGGTAGGGCGCGCTGTAGGTGTTGTCCGGATCGTAGGCAAGGTTCTTGACGCCGTCGGTCAGCACATCCAGGTTCGTGACCACTTCGCGGTCAAGGGGCTGCAGCTTGTCTTCCTTGATAAGGCGCTCGATCATGTAATCGCTGGGCACCAGCACATCGTAGGAGGCGCCGGAGAGGAGCTTGGTGTACATTTCCTCGTTGGAGGAGAACAGGGAGTAGTTGACGCGCACGCCGTATTCCTTCTCGAAGTTGGTGATGACCTGCTTGTCGATATACTCGCCCCAATTGTA
>DBXA01000147.1 GCA_002309235.1 Christensenella sp. UBA1224
AGCAGCGACGGCACCGTGAACGCCTCGGACTGGGCTTCTGTCTATCCCTACATCACCGTCAGCATGAAGGCGAACGACAGGAACAGTTATGTCCTGAGCTATCTCGAGCAGGACAGCTATCTTGCGAACATCTATGATAATTTCGGCTTTGCACGCGATTACGGCAGTGCCCGCGGCCATGAATACGCCCTGGAAGACGTAGCAAAGACCGAGCGGCCTCATGCCCTCGCCAACTGCCTCACCTGCAAAACCCCTAACTTTGCAAAGCTCGTAAACGATGTCGGCGTGAGCGCCTATACCATGCCTTTTGACGAAGTCTACGCTATGATGGAAGAGGCTGTCAGCTGCTACACCTGTCACGGAAACGACGCCGGTGCATCGGGCAAGCTTACCGTAACGCACAGCTATGTGATCAAGGCCCTGGGCGAAAACGTAAAAACCATAGACGCAGCCACCCTCTCCTGCGGGCAATGCCATATCGAATACTACTTCACCCCCTCGGACAAGGAAACCATGATGCCCTACGGGGATATCGAATCCATGTCGCCCGAAGCCATACTTGCCTACTATGACAGCATGGAAATGCCCGATGGAACGCAGGGCTTCTACGATTGGATACAGCCCGGCACCAATACCCGCATGCTCAAGGCGCAGCACCCGGAAATGGAGACCTTCCTCTCCGGCAAGCATGCCGATACGCTCAACTGTGCCGACTGCCATATGCCCATAGAGATGGCCGAAGACGGCACCGTATACCACAGCCACGAGTTGCAGAGCCCGCTTGAGAACGCCGCACTCCTGTCCACCTGTGCCGCCTGCCATAAGGAGCCCGATATGACGGCCTTTGTGCGCAGGATACAGCAGCGCGTGACCGCAAGAGAAACAGAAGTGGGCACGAAGCTCTCCGATCTGAAGGATGCCCTCACGCAGGCCGTTAATGAAGGCGTCATGAGCGAAGAAGAGCTCGATGCCGTACGCGCCCTCCACAGGGAAGCCCAGTGGTTCTTCGATTTCTGCTATGTGGAAAACGCGGAAGGCGCCCATAACTCCGACCTGGCCTACAGGTGCCTGGATACCGCCGAAGGGAAGATCTCCCAGGCGATGGAGCTCCTCGGCAAATAATCCATTTTATAAATCCGACGGCAGAGACGGCTTTACCGGACCTGCCGTTTTTCCTTGAAAGGAATTCCTGCCGTATGAGAAAGATCCGGGATCTCCTTACCTCCATGTCGTTTGCCATAGTGCTGCTGGTGCTGCTCGCAGCCTGCTGTGCCTTCGGCAGCTTCATAACCCAGGGACAAACATACGAGTGGTATGCCGGGGCATATGGTGAAAGGGCTGCCGTGCTGATCATGGCTCTGTACCTGGACGACATCTACCACAGCTGGTGGTTTTTCGCGCTCGGCGGGTTTCTCTGCCTTGACCTGCTCCTGTGCGATCTCGTCAGGCTGCCCTCCCTCATCCGGCGCACAAAAAAAGCCATTGACCCGCAGTCCATACTGCGTTCTCCCGTTACCGCAAGCCTCTCTCACGTCGCGGACCCTGCTCCTGTCTTTTCCGCCCTGCATATGCCGGAACCGAAAGCCTTCGGACAGGATGGCGTTTCCGGGCTCTTTTCCGTTAAAAACCGCGCAGGGCTTTGGGGAGCCTGGGTATGCCATCTCGGGATACTGCTGCTGATACTGGGCTTTGGCCTCGGACAGATGACGCACATGGAATACACCGTCTACGGCGTACCCGGAGACGAAAAACCGATCGGAGATACCGGATTAACCCTTTCCATAGACGATTTCCGCATCGACCGGCGCGAAGACGGCACAGCGCGGCAGTACACAGCTTCCATAACCGTAAGCGGCAAAAATGCTGCTGCCCAAAGCGGAAAAGCAAGCGTCAACCACCCGGCAGCGCTCCACGGCTTAAAGATCTACCAGAATTCGACCGGATGGGCCGCGGCTGTCACCGTATCAAGAGATGGCGAAACACTTCAGGAAAAGGTGCTCTGCGCCGGAGAATACATGCCCATACAGGCCCTTCCGGAGCTTTCCGTGTTCTTCAATGCCTTTTATCCGGACTATGCGCCAGCGGAAAACGAAGCCCTCGAAGGTCACGCTTACCTGTATACGCTTTACTACCGGGGGCAGATCGCCGGCATGAACATCCTCCTGCCGGGAGAGGTGATCACCGTGGATGATTACACCATCCGCTTTTCCGATCCGCAGGAATATACCCTTTTGCAGGTCAAGCAGGATCGCTTCACTTCGCTCGCCCTCATGGGCGGCCTTATCGTCCTCATCGGCCTTCTGCTCGCGTTTTACTGCCAGCCGCGCACGCTCTGGGCCCTGTCCGGGCAGGATGGACTTTGGAACGTATACGGTTTTTCCCCCAAAGGCGGCGCCCTGTTCGCGGAACAGCTCCATTCCGCCCAAGAGGCAACACCCAAACTCCAAAAGGAGGAATAAAAAATGCTCAATGTCGAAAAAATCCTTTTCCCCATCGTAATGCTTTTCTATCTTGCCGCCATGGTGCTCTATTTCCTTTTCACGGCACTGAAAAAGGAGAAAGCCGCAAAATGGGCCTTCCGCGTGCAGCTTGGTACTCTTGTTCTCCATACCTTGGTCCTTATATGCCGCGGTATCGGCGCAGGGCGCCTGCCTATGACCAATCAGTATGAATTCGCATCCAGCTTTGCCTGGGGCCTGTGCCTTGTCAGCCTTGTGTTCATATGGCGCTTCCGTTTTCCGCTTCTTGGCACGTTTGCGGTCCCTGTGATACTGCTCATACTCGGCTACGCCGCCTTGCAGTCCCGCGAGGTGCACGCACTCATGCCCGCTCTGCAGAGCGGCTGGCTCGGCCTGCATGTGTCCACAGCCATCATCGCGTACGGCGCCTTCGGCGTATCCTTTGTGATCTCCCTCATATTTCTTTTGCGGGAACGCCGAAGCGATGACAGCTTCTGGGCAAGATCCATCCCCGCCTCCGAAAAGCTGGATCTGATCAGCTACCGCAGCGTAACGCTCGGACTTCTCTTTCTCACATTCACCATTTTGACCGGCGCCATCTGGGCCGAACAGGCCTGGGGCAGCTACTGGTCCTGGGACCCCAAGGAGACCTGGTCCCTCGTCACCTGGCTGATATACGCCGTATACCTCCACCTGCGGATCCGCCGCGGCTGGAAAGGCCGCACGGCAGCCATATTCGCAGCCATAGGCTTTCTCTGCGTCATATTCACCTATATCGGCGTCAACACGCTGCTTCCGGGCATACACAGCTACAAATAGCAGTACCTTTTCACAGCGGCATCCAAAGAGCCGCCGCATATGTCTTATATCATGAAAAGGAGGGATGACCGTGAAAACACTCATCGTCTATTTTTCCCTGGAGGGAAATACGGAATATGCGGCAAAGCAGATCGCTCAGACAGCAGGCTGTGAAACGCTGCGCCTTATGCCGGTCAAGGCTTACCCGGACAAGGGCTTTCGCAAGTTCTTCTGGGGCGGCAAGAGCGCCGTCATGGCGGAAAAGCCGGCTCTGGAGCCATACGCCTTCGATCCTGCCCTGTACGACAGGATCGTGTTCGGCTTCCCCGTATGGGCGGGCAATATGGCTCCCCCGATACGCACCTTTATCCGCGATAATCATCTCGCAGGCAAAAAGATAGCCGTCTTCGCCTGTCAGAGCGGTTCCGGCGCGCAAAAGGCATTTGAAAAGCTCAGGGAAGCGCTTGGCATAACACAGTTCGAGGCAGAGTTGGTGCTGATCGACCCGAAGACCAGGCCCAACCCAGAAAACGACCGCAAAATACGTGAGTTCTGTGAAAAGCTTCAGGGCTGAAGCACATACATCCGTCCATTTCTCTCTGCTATATGATAAAAAAGGCTCTCCGGATGGGTCGGTTCCCTGCCCGGAGAGTCTTTTTTTTCGGCCGGCTCCCGCGCCTACCTCTTCCTCTCGTGTACAACGGTGATGAAATCCTTCACTTCCCCGATATCGGAAAGCCTGGCAGTGTACATATAGCGCCCCATCTGCGGCCAGTTCATTTCCGGCATCTCTCCCTGCATGACCATGCGGCTCCCGTAGCGGGACATGATCTCCTCGTGCGGATACATGTACGCATGGCCGTCCTTCCTGCTGGCGTATACGCAGAAGCAGTCCGTCCCCGCCCGGCGGAGCAGCGCCTCGTCAAGCTCCGAAGCGGTATAGAGCCTTCCGTCCAATTCCCTCCTGTCCGATACCACCATATCCGCCCAGATGGAATACACATCCAGTGAATGCGCGTAATCCATCATATCCGGCGTAAAGCCGCCTGCCGGACGCATATTGACTTCCAGCGCGACGAAATCCCCGATCTCACCCAATCCCTTCCTGGGCTTTGTCAGGCGGAAAAACTCCAGATGCACGAAGCGGCTCTTCACATCAAAGGCCTTCACCGTCTTCCTGCCGAGCACGCGCAGCTTCTCCGGCACATCCGGACAGGTATAATACATGAGGTCGAGATCCTTGAGTACGATATCCATGACCGAGGGAGGCCATACCGTCATGGATTCAAACAACATATCGCATTTGGAATCCGTGATCCCGTCGTAGGAGCAGATATCCCCCTCGATAAATTCCTCGCACACGTATGGAACGGACGGCATGCCCTCGTAAAAGCGTTCAAGATCCGCGTCACATTCCAGCTTCCATGTGTTCGTGGCGCCTACGCCGATGTTGGGCTTGACGATAACGGGATAACCCACATCCCGCGTAAACTCCTTCACCTCGCTCATCGGCCGCACGGAAAGAAGCGATCCATCCTGCGCCGTACCATCGGGATTGACAAGCGTACCCTCCCGGTAAGAAGAGAGGATAAACTGTCTCGCCGTCGGGATACCGTTCTCTATGTAGATCTTCTTCATCAAGGCCTTTTCCTTGATAAACGCGATGCGGTCCTCCTTGAGGCCCGTGCACACGTTGAAATCCGTCCGAAGGCGCGCGTCATTCTCCAGCCAGTACTCGTTCATGGATTCGATCCAGTCTATCTTTCCGTATTTAAAGGAGAAAAAAGCAGCCGCACGGAATACCTCGCCGTAATCCGAAAGGGAACCGACCTTATAATACTCCGTCAAAGAGGCTTTCTGGCTGTCCGTGAGCATATCATAAGGCGCGTCTCCGATCCCGAGGACATTGGCGCCTCTTCTCTTCAGCCTGTCGCAGAAATTCCAGTAAGCGGATGGGAAATTCGGGGATATAAATACTACGTTCATCTGTTTCTCCTTGATCTCATCAGGTTTTCTCACCCAGCGCATACGGCAGGAAGTATTTCATCTGCCTGAACCACCAGGGCCAATCGTGGTTCACATCCGGGCCCCAGTAATCACACCAGGCATGTATCCCTTTTTCCCGGAAGATCCGCTCCATATCGCGCAGTGTCCTCACACCGTCCTCCTCCCAGGCTCCCTGCCCCGTACACAGTATCATCCTTTTTGTATTGTACAGCCCGATATACGGGTGATCTGCGGGCATGCCCCGCAGGAATACCTCCGGAGAATTGTTATACAGGTCCGCGTCCATATAGCCGCCGTAAAAGTATGAGGCATCGTACACACCGGAAAGCGCGATCAGCGCGCTGAACAGATCCGGCCGGCGGAAGAAGGAAATGACAGCGTGGTCAGCCCCCATGGAGCATCCGCAGACGATGGGCAGCATGCCGGTACCGTTCCTGTCCCTGATGAACGGCATCAGCTCCCCGGTGATATAGCGGAAGTAGGATTCCTGCCTGGCGGTCCTCCAGCTGCCGATGCCGTTCCCACAGGACCAGCTTTCGGCATCCACGGTGTCCGGCACGAAAAGCTGCAGCTTCCCCCCGTTTATCTCATCGCCCAGGCACTCTGTCATGCCGAAATCCTCCCAGTTGGATGCCATGCTGTCCTGCGTCGGAAAGCCCAGCATGGGCACGCCGCCTTCCCCGTAGACGATCACCGTCATATCCTTATCCAGGGCCGGGCTGTGCCAGGTCCTTTTCTCCCGTTTCATCTCCATCCGCCTCCCGCTCGCCTGCATGCCGGGCATGCTGCATATCAAGCCTTCCATATCATATCATATTTTCAGGCCCTTCTGCACAGGGATTTCCGGTCCTTCCCCGTTATTTTATGGTATTATAATATAAGGGAACTGCACAGAACGCCTTGGGCATCTTTGAAAGGACCATATCATGAAACTCTTCTTGTCATTAGCGATATTCCTGTCACTCCTCACAGACCTGCATCCCGCCCTGGCATTCACCGGCGAGCCCATCCGCACGCCGCCTGAGGTCATACTGCAGGAGATGACCCTGCGCGAAAAGGTCGGCCGGCTGTTCTTCATCCGTCCGGAACAGCTGTACATACCGGGGATCGGCGGCGCGAGCCCCGTCCGCCTGACGGATGAAATGGCCGCAGCCTATGAAAAGTACCCTGCAGGCGGTTTCGTGCTCTTCCGGAACAACCTGGAGGGCGAAGAGCAGCTGGCTGAACTAACGGGCGGCCTGCATGGCCTCAGCGTCTCCGCGCCGCTCATCTGCATCGATGAGGAAGGCGGTTCCGTAGCCCGTATCGCCAATTCCGGCCTGTTCCCCGTGCCCAAAGCTCCCGGCATGCAGAAGATCGCCTCCAAGGGCGATCCCGGCGCCGCGCGCGCGATAGCGCATACCATAGGCGCATACCTTTCCTCTTACGGCATCGATGTGGATCTCGCCCCCGTTGCCGATGTGAACACAAACCCGGATAACGCGGTCATAGGCTCCCGTGCCTTCGGAAGCGACCCTTATCTCGCATCCGAAATGGCCTGCGCATACCTGGATGGTTTGCATTCTGCCGGCATCAAAGGCTGCTTCAAGCACTATCCCGGGCATGGAGATACCTCTGTGGATACCCACACCGGGAGTGCCGATACCATGAAGACATGGGAAGAGCTCCTTTCATGCGAGCTCATCCCCTTTATTGCCGGTATCCATGGCGGAACGGATATGATCATGGCCGCTCACATCGCGGCGCCCCGCGTCACCGGGGACGATACCCCCGCGACACTCTCTTATACCCTGCTCACGGAGAAGCTGCGCGGCGAGCTTGGCTTCACCGGCGTTATCGTCACCGACGCCATGGATATGGGCGCGATCACGGAATACTATTCCGCAGGGGATGCTGCCGTGCAGGCCATACTCGCAGGAGCGGATATCGTGCTCCTCCCGAAGGATTATACCGAAGCCTTCGATTCTGTGCTGGAGGCCGTCGAAAACGGCACGATCAGCGTTCAGCGGCTGGATGAGAGCGTGTACCGGATACTCACGATGAAAGCGGGATGAGCCGCGGCTATATAAATACC
>DBXA01000047.1:0-16637 GCA_002309235.1 Christensenella sp. UBA1224
TCGTACTGGTGCTTCATGGGCTCCTTCGGCTTGGGCTCGATGAAGAAATCGCCCTTGAAGCCGATAGAACGGCCGTAATCGACAGCCAGGTGCATGAGCTTGGCGATGTTCTCCTGCTCGAATTTCACATCCGTGTTGAGCAGTGTTTCATAACCTTCGCGGCCGCCCCAGAATACATAGCCCTTGCCGCCGAGCTTTACGGTGATATCGAGGGCCTTTTTGACCTGTGCTGCAGCGAAGCAGAATACATCCGCCGAATTCGTGGAGCCGGCTCCGTTCATGAAGCGCGGGTTGGAGAACATGTTTGCGGTGCCCCAAAGGCACTTGATATCGGTGCCCTTCATCTTTTCCAGGATATAATCGGAGATCTCGTCCAGACGGGCATTTGTCACCTTGATATCATCGGCTTCCGGAACCAGATCTACATCGTGGAAGCAGAAGTAGCGGATGCCCAGCTTCTTCATGAACTCGAAGCCCGCGTCGACTTTCGCCTTGGCGTGTTCCATGGTGCCTTTTTCGGCGCCGAAGGATTTGTCGGCGGTATCACGGCCGAACATATCGGTTCCGGCTGCGCCGAGGTTATGCCACCATGCCATGGCGAATGGGAGATGCTCCTTCATAGGCTTCCCAAGTATGACCTTATCAGGATCATAGTATTTGAAGGAGAGGGGATTTGTTGAATTCGGGCCCTCATAACGGATCTCTGGAATACCTTTGAAAATTTCAGCCATAGTAAACCTCCTGTAACAGTAATTTTCTTCTATTATAGCATATTTTTATATCCCGTTCCATACAAGTCAGGGCAAAATAAGCGTCATATTCTGATTTTGAATGGTTTGATCAGTAATGGCCGTATTTTTTTACGGCGTTTACCATTGCTTCAATGTTTTCGAATGGTACCTCTGGTTCCAGGAGATGAGTAGGAGCGATACACAGACCGCCTCCTTCTCCTACGATCTCAATATTTTCCCGTACCTTCTGTTCAACTTCTTTTGGCGTTCCAAAGGGCATGGTAGTCTGAGTACCGATCGTACCCCAGAAGGAAAGACGATCTCCATACTTTTTCTTAAGTAGTGCAGGCTCTACACATTCGGGCTGTACGGGATTGAGGACGTCCACACCGATCTCTATCAATTCGGGTATGATATCGTAAATGACTCCATCAGAATGGTATATGGCGATCAGGTCCGGGTTTACCGCTTTCGCCGCAGAGATCGCGCGCGCCATATCAGGCTTGAGCCACTTCCGCCATAGATCGACATTCATCATCATACCTCTCTGGGTACCGACATCATCTCCGTAGAGTATCATATCCACACCGCATTCGGCGTATTTGACTGCTAATGCTACCTGAAAGTCTGCCATCCGTTTCAGGCATGCTTCCGCCATGTCTTCATCGGTAAGCATATCACATAACAGATTATCCAGACCGCGCAGATACCATGCGAATTCAAAGATCTGGATAGCACCTCCCTGAACCGCATATCCTGCATCGTGCCATTGCCTTACTTTTGCCGGCACATCCTTCCACCTGTAATCTGCGAGCATATCCGGCAGCGGAAAACTCCAGACCTGTTCAGGGTCATCGAATTCTTCCATCGGGTGAAGAAATCTTGTGAAATGTGCCGTGGAACCGGGTTCATAACCTACTCCATACTCATCTATTGTAGTTCCATCCTTCAGTTTTCCATAATAGTTTGAGTAATCGACAGGGTGAAGGCTTTTTGCAGGACCCACCCCGCGATGAGAAAACCCAAAGTATTCGGCTGGATCGGTTGAACGGGTTCTTCTTTTGAATTCTTCATATAAGGAAGGGCATAGAGAAAGGGTGAAAGGAACGTATTCGGGGTTCGTTCGGCGCAATGCAGCCAGCATGTTTTCTCTGGGTGTCATATATGATCTGCCTCCCGTCCGATTATCGTGATCCGGATTATGCAATAATATCAAAATCATATCATTGAATCGCCTGCATAGAAGTAGTATAATTCAAACTGTACTCTATGAATTGTAATTTATAACGATTTATAGGATTTTTATACGTTGAGAAAAGAAATGCTGAGTTGTTGGGATATTGACTTTACATACCTGTCCAGGGGGGTCATATCATGAAGACCGATGAGGCTGATTATTCTGATATAAGACCTAATGAAGAGAATACGGCAGTCAAGAGTTATGAACATTACCATTATTTGGAAACACGTTTGCTTGATTGCGTAAGGAATAGGGATACGGAATCCGCAAAAGCTTTCCTGTATGACATCTTGGAGTATACGCAGAATCTGAGCGGAAGTCTTGAACAACAGCGATACATTGCTGTCCAAATTGCAACACTTATCTCCCGCGCTGCTATCAATAGCGGAGTGCCTGCTGAAAAAGTGCATCTGCTATTGACAGATTGCTGCGGCAGATATCTTGCGGATGGCGATTTCAAAGATCTTAGCGGGGAATTGCAGGAAATCCTCATCACATTCATCAAGATGATTGAGATCCATTCGAGCGACAGCAGCAACAAATATGTCCGTAAAGCATTGCGTATCATATACAAATCCTACGCCCGGTCGCTGACTTTATCGTTCGTTTCAAAAGCAGTTGGCTTGAGCTCCAACTATTTTTCCACACTTTTTCAGCAATCGACAGGTGAAAGTTTTTCCAGTTATGTTAACCGTATCCGGATCGAGGAGAGCAAGCGCCTGCTCTTGTCATCAGAAGATCCGATAGCTCAGATAGCAGTTTCAATCGGCTTTACAGATCAGAGCTATTTCTGCAGAGTTTTTCGCCGTTTTGTCGGCATGAGTCCGAGACAATATCGCTCAACAGGAGGAAACTTGGGATAAATAAAGGGCAAGAACAATTCTGCTGTAAAAGACATAAAAGAATTATCCCAATAAAGAATTGTATTAATATATTCCAAATTACAGTAGAATAATACTATCATGATTCTTCAAAGAATGTTAACATACTTAATGGCAGATTAATCGTCTGCAAACATTCGGCTTTGTTCCAATTATAGAAGAGGAGGATTCACTATCATGAAGAAGCTGCTTTCCATGCTAGTCGTTCTTGCCATGGCGGTATGCATTTTCCCGGCATTCAGCTTTGAAAATGCTGCGGCTGAGGCAGAACCGACGACCGTGACTATCTCTACGACATGGCAGTGCCCTGATTATTTCAGCGAGACTGTCGAGAACAAGGCTCTTCTGGAGAAGGAGAATATCTACCTGAAGGCGGTATATGCAAATACCGAGAAGCTCGGTGTTATGCTGGCAGGTGGAGATCTTACGGACATCGTCATAGGTGAGTATCCTTTCCTGACGTCCATTATTTCCAATGGAATGGCAAAGAATCTGGATCCGCTGCTTGATGATTATATCCCCAACCTGAAACTTGATCTTTATAAGACTTGTAATGAGATCCTTCGCCTTCAGATGTCCGGCGGTACTGGAAATCTTCTCTTCTGTGTGCCTGGACAGGGCGTTGAGTACGCAGGTTCCAATGACAAGAATATCCGCGGTTACATCGTACGCTGGGATCTGTACAAGGAACTGGGGCTTCCCGAGATCAAGAGCGATGATGATTATGTGAAGATTCTTGGTGACATGCTTGCATTGACAGATGGTGTTACCGAGGATGGCAAGACGATGTACGGCATGGGTCTTGCCGGCACAACTCTGAGCAGCTGGTATAGCCGCGGCTGGTATACCGCTGAATCACATACCCGTATGGCGTTTGCGGATTACCTGTTTGTCGGCGATATGTGGGATGGGTCTCTTGTAAACGGTTATGAGAATCTTGACCGTTCTCCCTTCTGGGTAGATATGCGGTTCTATAACAAGCTGTACCGTGCCGGCCTCTTTGATCCGGACTCCTTTACTATGACGAGTTCTGAGCTGACTGAAAAAGTCAAGGCTGGTACATACATGGCGACCACGTCACGCAACAATAACCTCTACAATACAAAAGTACAGACAGATCCGGATACACTGGAAGGATATGTGATGATCCCGTCTACAGCGGCGGTCATGCATGCTGACTATCTGACGCCTTGCGGATTTGCTCCGACAGATTACTACTTCATCAGTTCCAAGACTGATAACTGGGAAGCTGCGGCAAAGGTTCTCAATTTCTATCACGATCCTGATACACAGCGTATGATCTACAGCGGTGTCCAGGGTGTACACTGGGATTATAACGAAGAAGGCGTTCCGACCCTCACCGAAGAGATGGTCAATCTCGCCTCTACTCTCGGCTATGGGACCGATGCTTTCGTCGAAGCTACAGGCGGCGTCTGGGGCGGTTATTGGGAGCTTACCCCCTTCACTAATACCGGTACCCATCCGGATGGCTACTTCTTTGATTTGTTCAATGAGCAGGTCAACCGTAAGAATTCTCTGACGCATCTCGATGCGGATTATGCCCAGACCTTCGGTTTTGACACGCCTTCCGCATATCATTGCTCTCTGATCGATGCTCCCGGCAGTGAATACACAACACTCGTTGGTGAGCACGCGATGCTTGCTACCATGGGTATTACCGATATCCCGCTGGATATCCAGCGTATCCTTACGAACTGCAATGATATCCTGTTCAACAGCATTGCTGATTTCGTAATGGCTGAGGACGATGCGGAGTTCAATGCGCTTGTTGAGGATTGCCTGCGTGAACTTGCGGAGGCCGGTGAGGCTGAAGCTTGGGAATGGTGCTCTGCTGAGTTCGATAAGAACTTTGAAGTCATCCATCCGATCTTCATGGAATATCAGGCCGAGTACCTTGCGCATCCGGCTGGACGTCCCTAAGTGACTTAGATAGTTTGACAAATGCCGGGGATGTGTTTCACATCCCCGGCGATCCCGTTTACAGGATGGAGGCCGCGTACATGACAATGGCTGCGAAAACAAATCGTAGGCATAAGAGGAAACGTTGGGACCTGTTTTTTGTAGCCCTTCCTTTTATGGCGCTGGTATTTATTTTTTGCTATCTGCCCCTGTTTGGCTGGGCGCTGTCCTTCGTCGAATATCGCCCCGGTACACCTTTCCTTCAGAATCCGTTCGTTGGTTTGAAATACTTCCGGCTGATACTGACATCCCGTGATATCCGCCGTGTCATGGAGAATACCCTCATATTTGCGTTTATCAATTTCCTGCTGCTTCCGCTCCCGATGGTATTTGCTATCCTGCTCAACGAGATAGGGAATTCCGGCTTCCGCAAAGTCGCGCAAACGATGACGACTTTGCCGCATTTTATTTCCTGGATAATCGTCTATTCTCTTGCTTTTGCCATCTTCTCCACAGAAGGGCTTTTGAATGAACTCCTTAATGTGTTTCACTTAAAAGGACAGAAGGTTCTCCAGGACAGGGATGCGGTATACTGGTTCCAGACTTGTATATCGCAATGGAAATCTCTGGGCTGGAGCTCGATCATATATATGGCCGCTATTGCGGGCATCGACCAGGAACTGTATGAGGCGGCAACTGTGGACGGCGCGGGTAAATTCCGCAGCGCTCTGCACGTTACCCTGCCTGGTTTGATCCCGACTTTTATCGTTATCGCGCTTCTTGCTGTCGCTAATTTCATTAACAGCGGCCTTGACCAGTACTTCATGTTCCAGAACACCGTCGTTATGAAAAGAATTGAAGTACTTGACTTGTATACATACCGTGTTGGCCTGCAGAAGCAGGATTATTCTTATTCGACAGCGGTAGGTATGCTGAAATCCCTGATCAGCCTTATCATGCTGTTTGTTACGAATGCGATCGCCAAACATGTACGCGGCGAATCGATCGTTTAAGAAGGTGATTTTGATGAAGGACAGTAGAAAGAACAAGATTCGTGTCAGCGCCGGCAGAAGGATCTTTCTTGCTTTAAACTATCTGTTTTTTACCCTGATCATCATTATTTGCTCATATCCTCTTTGGTATGTTTTTGTTCAGTCGCTCAGTAAGGAATTTGTAGCAGGAAAAGGCGTTATTGTACCGAATGGTTTCACACTGAGGAATTATCAGCAGGTTATGAAGTTGAAGGGGATCGGGAATGCTTTTAAAATATCTGCGTTGAGAACAGTTCTTGGGTGTCTGATAACGGTCACCAGTTGTATGATACTCGGGTATCTTTTCTCCAAACAGGAAATGCCGTTTCGGAAGCTCATGTATCGCGGGCTGGTCATATGCATGTATGTATCAGGCGGATTGATCCCTTATTATCTTACGGTCAAAATGGTAGGTCTTATCAATACTTTCTGGGTATATGTCGTTCCGTTTGCCGTCAGCGCGTATTATGTCATATTGATAAAGACTTTTATCGAACAGCTTCCTGCTTCTGTAGAGGAGAGCGCTATGCTTGACGGGGCAGGTATATTTACCATCCTGTTCAGGATTATCCTGCCTATGTCCATGCCGATCATAGCGACGATCGCAGTATATGCTTCGGTTGCGCAATGGAACAGTTGGTTTGACAACCACCTGTATACAGGCCTCCGCGAGGATCTGACAACTTTGCAGTATATGCTGTACAACTACCTGAATCAGGCCGAGAAACTGAGCCAGGTGCTGGCGGAAGGCCGTAATATAAATGAAGAACAGATACTTACTCCCAAAGGAGTACGTATGACTGTCACTATGATCACGGTCATTCCCGTATTGTGCATCTATCCTTTCCTTCAGCGTTTCTTTGTAAAGGGTATCATGATAGGTGCGGTGAAAGGATAACAGTCAGGCACAGTTTTTCTTTAACGGGATTGGAGTTTAAAAATGAGCTCAAATCTATACCGCGCGATTTTCTTTGAGAAACCGGATTATATTCCGATGGCATTTGCCATTAATAATGCTTGCTGGCATCATTATCCGCAGGATTGGCTTGTCGAGCAGATCATGCGGCATCCGCTCCTGTTTCCGGGATATCAGCCTCCCAAACTGCCATATACGCCGTCCTATTCGCCTTGGAGCACGAAGAACAAGCCATATATAGATGGTTTTGGCTGCCGGTGGGAAACGACAGACGATGGAATTACAGGCACTGTTAAAGGGCATCCTCTTGAAGACTGGGGTGCTTATGCAGATTATGTTTTCCCAGATCCGGAAACAAATATGGGTTTGGCTCCCATCGATTGGAGCAAAGAAAAAGACAGGATCACTCGGGCAAGGGAACAAGGGAATTTTGTGACAGGCAGCTTGCGCCATGGACATACTTTTTTACAATTATCGGATATACGTGGGTATGAAAATCTTCTTTTTGATATGTCGGATGAAGAACCTCTGCTGTTTGATCTGATAGAGCGTTTGGAATCGTTTAACCATGCTATTGTCCGAAAATACCTTGACATTGGCGTTGATATGTTTGCTTTTCCTGAAGATCTCGGTATGCAGATTGGCCCCATGCTTTCACCATCTCAATTCCGTAAGTATATCAAGCCGAGCTATAAGCGCATGATGCGGTCTGTTACGGAGCGGGGCATACCGGTCCATATGCATTCAGACGGTGATATACGCCTTCTGGTAGATGATATCGTTGACAGCGGTGTGGCGGTGTTAAATCTTCAGGATCTCGTGAATGGGATCGAATGGATACGAGATCGCTTCCGCGGCAAGCTTTGTGTGGATCTTGATATTGATCGTCAGTCGGTTACGGTAAGAGGGACGCCTGCTCAAATAGACGCCTTGATCCGTAAAGAGGTTGAAGAGCTTGCAACACCGGCAGGCGGTCTTACAATGATATTTGGACTCTACCCGGGTACCCCTATGGAAAATGTAGCGGCATTAATGGACGCGATGGAACGATATGCTCAGTATTACTGACAAGTAAGCGACACAGTATGTATACTTATTCTTTAACGCAACTGTTACGGGATGTGTAGGAATATCTCTTTTCGGCCGCTTGACAAAAGAGGGGAGACGTAGTATAATTCTTAACTGTTCGAAAGAACTGTGTGGGTGTAGCTCAGCCGGATAGAGTGTTTGGCTACGAACCAAAAGGTCGCGGGTTCGAATCCCTCCACCCACGCCATAGCGGATCCTGTTTAAGGATCCGTTTTTTTATTCCAATCATTTGTTTGAAATGGTGGACATCCGTCATGACTTAAAGATATACTTATTATCAGAGATTCCTCTCATACGGCAATATGAAAGCGGAGGTATTGATATGATCGGCAGGTGGGATATTTTCGAGCTTTCTGCTCAGGGTCCGCAGAGCGGAAATCCGTTTACGGGGCCTCAGCTTAAGGGCGTTTTCAGATCCTCACAGGAGGAGAAGACGGTTTCCGGCTTTTACGATGGGGAAGGACGTTTCGTGATCCGTTTTATGCCTTCCTTTGAAGGGGAGTATACGTACCGCGTGGAAGGTGATTTCCTTCCTGAGCCTCTGCAGGGTACTTTTTTTGTGGGTTCTCCGTCTGAAGACAGCCATGGGCCCGTAAGGGTCAGGAACAGGTATCATTTTGCCTATGAAGACGGCAAGCCGTATTATTCCGTAGGGACTACCTGTTATGTCTGGGAGCTACAGGATGATGTCATGGTGGAAAAGACGCTGGAAACCTTGTCAAAGGGCACCTTTAACAAAATCCGCTTCTGTATCTTCCCAAAGCACTACGCCTATAACCTCCATGAACCCAGGTCTTACCCCTATAAAGGCACGCCAATGGATTCCTCTGTGCTCACAAAAGCGAATTTCTTTGCCTACGGGCCTGATTCGGCGGGAAATCAATGGGATTATACTGCTTTTAATCCGGAACATTTCAGGCATATCGAGAAATGCATCGCGGCTCTTCGGGACAGGAACATCGAGGCGGACCTCATACTCTTCCACCCTTATGACAGATGGGGATTTTCGGCAATGTCCCGGGAAGATGATGAAAGGTACCTGGAATATGTGATAGCGCGTTTCGCTGCATTTCGGAATGTGTGGTGGTCGCTCGCAAATGAATACGACCTCATTCGTTCGAAGACGAAGGAGGATTGGGAGCATATCGGTTCCTTCATCCGGTCAAAGGATCCGTATGGGCATCTCCGCTCCATCCACAACTGCATGCCATTCTATGATCACAGTGCGCCGTGGATCACCCATGCCAGTATCCAGCGCCAGGATATCTATAAGACGGCGGAGCTGACTGGTGAATGGCGCGAAAGATGGCAGAAGCCTGTCGTTCTGGATGAGATCGCCTATGAAGGCACGATACAGTACGGCTGGGGTGATCTGACAGGTGAAGAGATGCTGCGCCGTTTCTGGGAGGCGGCCTGCCGCGGGGGATACCCGGGCCACGGTGAGACCATACCGGATGAGAATGAAAAACTGTGGTGGTCACACGGGGGTGAGCTTCACGGCGAAAGCTGGAAGAGGTTCCGATTCCTGCGCGAGATCATGGAAATGACGCCGGGGATCGGTCTCAGGACTTCAGATATGCAAGAGTGGGATGATGTCGTTGCGGAGCCTGAAGAGGAAAAGTACCGGGGCAGCTATTATCTGTGCTATTATTCTTTTATGAGGCCTTCCTTCCGGGAATTCAGGTTTGATAACGGTACGGTGTACAAAGCCTATGTGATCGATACCTGGAATATGACCCGTGAATACGCTGGCACATTTTCCGGCAGCTTTATTGTCCCGCTCAAGGCAAGGCAATATATGGCGGTTCAGCTGATCGCAGAAGGGGAGTACCGGAAACCGACGCCGCCGCGCATTCCAAAGCTGATTGAATCGTGAACACGCCTTCCATATGGCACGATATAGGAAAAGCTGCCGCGGATTGAGGTCCGCGGCAGCACTTTTATTGAGAACGCTGCACAGGCTAAAGGGGAATATAGTGGATGCTCTTCAGGTATTCCGTCGGAGATATGTGCATGAGCCGCTTGAATTGTCTAGAAAATATGTGGATGCTCGAATACCCCAGGTGTTCGGAGATCTCGGTTATGTTCATCGAACCGACCCGGAGCAGCCGCCGCGCTTCATCGATACGCAATCTCTGGTAATACTGGATCACACCCATACCTGTCCGGAAAGCAAAGAAATTCTTGAGGCCTGTCGCTGACATGGAAAACTCGCTGCGGATAGCTTCAAAATCAAGCGAGCCGTCTAAATGCGCCTGCATAAAACGGGTAATGCGGCCCAGCAGCTCCTCCTGGTCTTTTTCGTCGGTAAGCAGCTGCCTTCTTGGACTTGCTATGCGGTCTGCGCGATTGTCGCGGAGCATCAGGAGAAAAAGCTGTTCCATATAGATCCGTATCAGCTGCTGGCTGCCGAAAGGCGCGTCATGCCTGGGCTCGAGGATCAAAATATTCGCGGAATCAAGCGTCGGGCCGAAGCACGTTTCACCCTCCTGGTGGAGGGAAGCCAGCAGGCGCTTTTCCGGCATGTTCACGACCAGGCTGCCATGGCAAAGCTCATACAGGACGTCGCTTCGGCATTCAAAGCCGCTTACCAGTATGCTCGTATTTTCACACGTTACGACAAAGCTGTGAAACTCATTCGGGTAGTGCAGTATGACTTCGCCCTGTCTTACCGTGAATGCCTCTGGCCGGCGGTGACATCCAGTTCACCGCTGTTTATATAGACGAGTTCCCAGAAATCGTGCATTTCCCCGGGAAAGACATGTCCTGCGGCAAAGCAGAAGTAATAAAGGCTGTACAGCTGCTCGATCCGCACGGTATTTTCCAGTTGAAAAGGAAGAAAACGGGGCGTATTTATATGGGACACCTCCCTCCGCTTTGTACTGGTTCTATCAAAGGATAAAGACAGCTGATGCCTGATTTGGGAGGAGTTTGTATATGATCGAGAAATTGATGGAAATACTGGAACAGGATCAGATCATTGTTTTCCGGCTTGTGCTGATGAACCGGGATGGCCCCATTGAAACAGCTGACAGACTGCCTACGATTCCGTGCCACAACTGCTACTCTATCTCAAAAGCGGTTACTGCAACAGCATTTGGAATATTGGAGGACGAAAGCCGGCTTTCACAAGAGGATTCGCTGGAAAGGTTTTTTGACCTGCGGGGCTATAACAGGGACGCCTGGAGACAAGTAAAAGTCAAACATCTTCTTACTCATATCATGGGGATCGAAAAGGGATGCCTTTTCGAAGCGGATCGATACGGGATCCCTTCGAATGATTGGGTGGATTGGGTCCTGCGGCAGCCGCTTCGCTATAAACCCGGGGAGCATTATGCATATTCCAACTCCACTTTCTATCTTCTGTCTGTTATCGTAGAGCGTACAGCCGGATGTACGCTGCTGGATTTTGTCCGAAGGAATCTTTTTGATCCGATGGGGATCCGTGATTACGCATGGGAGACTTGCCCTCAGGGCCATACGATGGGTGCTACGGGGCTGTATCTCTCCACGGAAGATCTGGCGAGGTTCTGCCGCTTGTATCTTTGCGAAGGCATATGGGAAGGGAAACGCCTTCTTGGCAAAGCGTGGTGCGGCAGGGTACACGCGGGACCGGAGGGCAGCTATTATGGCGGCTTTACCGTAGGAAAGGGCGGGCGTTATTCCGTAGGCGGTGCGTATCAGCAATTCGGGATCATCGCTCCTGACAAAGGCGTGGTACTTGCAGGCCACAGCTTTGTGGAGAGCGATGAGGAGAAATATGCCGCCGTGCGAAACGCTTTTGTTGATTCCCTGCCGGATGCATAGTGACTTTCCAAAATAAGGAAAGGGAGACGCTTCGAAAAAGAAGCTGCCTCCCTTTTTGTTTTTTGCCGGCGGAAGAGATTGGATGTCAGGATAGATCTTCCACCATATCGCCGCGGGCGCGTACCTTTTTCCTTGCGTAGAAGAAGCTTGCTATCTGCCCGATGCCGCTCAGAGTCCAGGTCACTGGGTAGCAGGCGTAGAGCATGCTGACAGTAGGAAAACGGGCAAATATCGTCCATAGCCAGATGATGCGCATGAGGCATGCACCTATCAGCGTGCACATCATCGGGAGTATTGAAAAGCCCATGCCGCGCGTGAAGCCGGGGAACACGTTCATCACGGCGCAGGATATATACACGCACATCATGATCCGCATCCTCGTCATGCCCAGGTCTATGACCTGCGGATCGTCCGTATAGATTCCAAGCAGCTGCCGGCCGAACATCATGATCAGGCCGCCGAGAACGATCCATGTGATGATGATCAGGATCGTGCAGGTCTTCGCGGTACGGTCGATCCTTGAGTACTTCTTTGCGCCCATGTTTTGCCCCGTGAACGTGATGGCGGCATTGTAGTACGCGTTCATTGTCGTCCCGACAAAGCCTTCTATGTTGGAGCTTGCGGAATTGGCGGCTACGAGCGCGGAGCCGAAGGAGTTGATGGCGGATTGTATCAGTACATTGGAGATGGAGAAAAGCGTGTTTTGCAAGCCTGCAGGCAGGCCGATCCTGATGATGGTTTTTAATTTGCCCGTATCGATCCCAAGCCTTCTTGGGTCCAGCCTGATCGCGGTGTGGCTGCGCATGAGGAACACGCATATCAGCAGCATGGAAAGATATTGGGAGATGACCGTCGCCAGCGCCACGCCCGCAACGCTCATATTAAAAGCTACGACGAACAAAAGGTTCAGTATCACATTGATGACGCCCGTGATGATGAGGTAATACATAGGGTGGCGGCTGTCGCCTACAGCGCGCAGTATCGCAGCGGCAAAGTTGTATACCATGCTCGCGGGCACGCCGATAAAGTAGATCCTCATATACAGGTCCGAAAGTTTAATGATGTTTTCCGGCGTACCCATGGTGCGCAGCATAGGCCTGCAGAAAAGTATCCCGATCAGGCAGACAAAGATGCCGCTCAACAGGCTGATAGCTATGGATGTGTGGACTGCTTTTCCGATGCCTTCGTTATTTCGCGCGCCGTAATCCTGCGCCACGATGACACTGGTCCCCACAGACAGGCCTATGAAAAGGTTGATCAGCAGATTGATGAGCGCACCTGTCGCGCCGACTGCGGCCAGTGCGTCACTGCCCGAATACCTGCCTACCACCACCATATCCGCTGCGTTGAACAACAGCTGCAGCAGGTTCATAGCCATGATCGGCAGTGAGAATAACAGTATCTTTTTGAAAAGCGGGCCGGAGCACATATCCTGCCCGTCTATCGCGGATCGGATCATTTTTCCACCTCTTGATATCATCTTATACAATGTTATCACTGAATTGTTATATAAAGGGTTTTTTTATATTGCCGCGGAAAATATATTCTATATAAATACCTTATCGTAGTGCATGCCGTGATTTGTTGTAAACAGGCACGACATACGGTATAATCTATACAGGATCAAAGAAAAACATCATACCTGGATGATGCAGTCAGATTATTTTTGGGGGTTCATATATGGATGTTTCCGGGTTCGTTTCCTATCGCGATAGATTGACAGAAACCTGTTCACAAGCTATTGTAGGCAAAAAGCGGGAGATCACTCTGATAGCTGTCTGCTATCTCTGCGGCGGCCATATCCTTCTGGAGGATGTGCCGGGTACCGGCAAGACAATGCTATTCCGCGCCTTTGCCAGGGCATGCGGGGGAAGCTTCAAGCGCATCCAGTTTACGCCGGATGTTATGCCAGGCGATATCACAGGCATCCATTTTTATAACATGAAGACGGGTGAATTTGAATTCCGTCCGGGCCCGGTCTTTGCCGATATGGTGCTCGCGGACGAGGTCAACCGTGCGACACCCCGTACGCAGTCGAGTCTTCTGGAGGCCATGGCGGAGCGGCAGGTATCCGTAGATGGCGAAACGCGCAGGCTATCTGATACCTTTATGGTCGCCGCGACACAGAACCCGATCGAATCATACGGTGCATTCCCACTGCCGGAAGCGCAGATGGACCGTTTTATGATGCGGCTCAGACTTGGCTATATGCGGCGGGAAGAGGAGATCGGCGTCGCGCTCAGGCATGATACGGAGGATATCATAGAAAAGCTCCGGCCAGTCGTTACGGCGGATGAGACGCTGAAACTGCGAGCTATGACAGACGGGATCGAGGTGAGCGATCCGGTCATGGGATATCTTATGGATATCATTGAGAAGACGCGCAGTGACGCACGGTTCACTGTCGGCGCCTCGCCCCGCGGTACGATCGCTCTTACGAAGGCATCCCGTGTCTATGCTGCTTTTCAGGGCAGGGCATATGTTACGCCGGACGATGTCAAAACCCTCGCGCCGTATGTGCTCACACACCGCCTCTACTACAGGACCGCTGTCGACAGTGCGAGTGCCGCTGCGCTCTTCTCGGAAGCGCTCAGCGATATCCCCGTGCCGACAGAGGCGTACAGCGTTGGCAGATTCTGATGCTGACCTTCTTTGCAATTGTTGTCCTGGCTGCCCTGGCCGTTGAATGGCTGTCACTGCGTTTTGCCGGGGATCACAGGAACATACGCTATGAATGCAAGCCTTCGGTCCAGGCCTGTGAACCGGGGGAGGAATTTCTTGTGCTCAGCAATGTTGCCAATCTCGGCAGGCGCCCGTCTCCCTCTATCCGTATTGAAGAGCATTTCCCCAAAAGCCTCAACGTTCTTGAGTCCGATCGCTTTAATGTCAAATGGTATACAAAAGAGCACAGGATCTATTACAGTACAGTGCTGATGCGCGGGCACCAGCGGATCAGGCGCAGCCTTCGTGCGTCGATCCTGCAGCGGGGGGAATACTTTTTCCCTTACGCTGACTTTTACGCGGGGGATTTCCTCGGCTTTCACGAATACAGCTACCGTATGGAGAATGACAGCAGCATCGTCATCTACCCTGCAAAGCTCAGGGACACGGAGCTCTCAAAAAACTTTTCCGATGCGCTGGAGGATCTGTCGCGGAAAAAGCAGCTGTTGGAGGATCCCATCTCCGTTTGCGGATACCGGGACTATACCGGCACGGAGCCCATGCGGCAGATCAGCTGGAAGCAGAGCGCTGCGCGCAATGCTTTGATCGTGAAGCAGTTCGACCCGGTCCGGCAGGTGTCGGTTCTGATCGCACTCGATACGGATCTGCATGGGGATTTCGATGGCTATCTCAGACAGCTGGAATACTGCTTTTCCCTTGCCAGGACCGTTTGCGAACAGCTGGAGGTGAGCGGCATAGGCTATCGGTTTGTGACGAACGCGGCTGTCAAAGGCGGATTGACGGGCATTACCAGCACCGGGGGAATGGGAGGATCCTTTAATAAGATACTGTATGCGCTTGGCTCTGCGAAAGCAGGCAGCAGCGGTACAACAGAAGAGTTGATGCACGCTGCTTGTTTCGGCCCCGATCGGTATGAGATGATCGTATTGATATCCACGCACTGCGATGGAACCGTTGAAACTGCGCTTGGTAAGGCACGGGAACTGAGGCGCGTACATATCATCACCTTGTATGCGGATCAGCTGATGCCCGCTGACGGTGACACATCTGCCCGAGAGGAGGCGGAGGCATGAACCGGTTTTTCCGGACAGTGTATTCCACTTCGTTCGTATATCTTTGCCTGACATTGCCCGTAGTACTGGCCACAGAGGCCGCTATGCCTTTTTTAGCCTTTTCGTGTCTGTATTTCGGTCTGCTCCTGTGTCTTTTGCCCGGGGTTTTGCGGCATTTGGCCGGAAAAGAGAGGCTGTTCTTTGCGATCGGTTCCTTTGTCGCCTTATTGGGATTTCTTCCGATCGCGCTTTGGCACTGCCCGATGGCGCACTGGGTGGTACATGCTCTGGGACTCATCGCCGCTTTTGTGTTCCTTTCGGTCCTGCGGCACAGAACGACCCACAGGAGCTTTCTGTCGCGGTACCAGTTTACGCTGGTCCTTCTTTTGCTCATGGTCGGTTTTGTATATCTTGCGGTTTTGTCCGGCATCTACCGGTATGGAGATCCATTGGCCCGGCAAGCGGCAATGAGCCTTGCGATGAACAATATTGTGCCCTATGCGACAGTTTTGCTCGCCTCCGGCGTGCTACTGCTGCGCGGCCTTCGCGCACAGGAGGGTATGGCGGATGAGCAGTCCTTCAACCGCCGACAGCTGCGGGATACCATTGTATTTGCGCTGCTCGTTACCCTGGTATTTGCTGCGGATCCCTTTGCCTGGCTGCAAAGAGGCATCATGTTCCTGTATAACGATGTTCTGAAGCCTTCAGCCAGCTTCCTCATCCGGCTTCTCGATTCCCTTTTGAAGGTCATGTCCGTCAAAGACCGATCTTCAGAGGAGGTGCGACTACTGCCGGAACCTACGCTGGATCCGGAAGCGATGCCGATGGTTGAAATGACTGAAACGGAACCGGAGCATTTTTATTTCGAAGCGAATGATGTGACGCGCACCACCGCTTATGTCTTTATTGCTGCTGCTGTACTGATACTGCTTATCGTATTTGCCCTTCAGGTCCGCAGGCTCATACGGGAGAAGCAAAGGCGCGGCTTTAGCAGGGGGACCGGTTATCCAAAGGAAACAAGGGAAACGCTTCCACGGGAAGAGAAAAAGGGAAGGGCGGGGAGACCGAACAGGAGGAGCAGGGATCCGCGCGAACGCATGAGGTATCTGTACAGTGAGTTCATGGTATATCTGAAAAGATGCAGGATACCGCTTGTAAAGACGGATACCTGCGGCGAGATCGAGCGCCGCGCAGAAAGGCGTTTGGCTGTCGATCCATCTGCGTTGGCCGATCTCACGGCTCTTTATGAAAAGGCACGTTACCGGTTAGGGGAAGCCCCGTCCGAAGC
>DBXA01000047.1:16702-17013 GCA_002309235.1 Christensenella sp. UBA1224
TTTGTAAACTTTGTTAACTTTTTCACTTTATCATGGCAAAGTATTGACAAATCGATCCCGGGTAAATATAATAGCAAACAATCAAAGCGAAAGGAGCGGCAGATATGTATCGCAGTAATGTTTATTACTATTATTATATGTCCGGCCGCCCGTATCGCTGATCTTACGTATTGAGATCAAAGGATATTGACGGTCTTGTTGAGCATACAGCTTTACAAGGCCGTTTTTATTTAAAACAAAGTAAACGGAGGGACTCACATGTTGATCAAGATCCTGCTTCTGATCGTTTTCTTCTCGGTAATGATAGGCGT
>DBXA01000047.1:17083-19284 GCA_002309235.1 Christensenella sp. UBA1224
GGCACTTCCTATTTTTCCGCCGTTATTTTCGTGGGTTATGCCGGGCAGTTCGGCTGGAAGTTCGGTATCGCGTCCACATGGATCGGCCTTGGAAACGCCTTCATCGGCTCCCTTATGGCGTGGGTCCTTCTCGGCCGCAGGACGCGCATCATGACGCAGCACCTGAACAGCGCCACGATGCCGCAGTTCTTTGCCTCCAGGTTCGACAGCAAAACGCTGAAGATCGTTTCATCCGTCATCATCTTCGTTTTCCTGATCCCCTATACCGCTTCCCTCTACAATGGCCTCAGCCGTCTGTTCGGCATGGCCTTTGAGATCGATTACACGGTCTGTATCGTTGTAATGGCTGTTCTGACTGCCGTTTACGTGATCGCCGGCGGCTATATGGCGACCGCGGTCAATGATTTCATACAGGGCATTATCATGCTGATCGGCATTGTCGCCATCATCGCTTCAGTCCTGAAGATCAACGGCGGCTTCCTCGGCTCCCTCGATGCCCTTTCCAAGGTAGAGGATGCCTCTGTATCAAGTGTATCCGGCGTGTTCAATTCCTTCTTCGGGCCTGATCCCTTCAGCCTGCTCAGCGTCGTGATACTTACCTCGCTCGGTACCTGGGGCCTTCCGCAGATGGTGCAGAAGTTCTATGCCATCAAGTCTGAAAATGATATCCATAAAGGGACTGTTATCTCTACGGTATTCGCGCTGGTCATCGCCGGCGGGTGCTACTTCCTGGGCGGTTTTGCCCGCCTCTTTACGGTGGATGTTGCATCTCAGGGATACGATGCCATCATACCCAAGATGCTCTCCAATCTTTCACCGCTCATCGTGGGCGTTGCGCTGATACTGGTGCTGTCCGCTTCCATGTCCACCTTGTCCTCCCTGGTCCTCGCTTCTTCATCGACTCTTACGATGGACTTTATAACCCAGGTCTGGCTTAAGGATAAGAATGAAAAGCGCGACCTTAAGATCATCCGCGTATTCGTCGGCGTATTCATTCTCATATCGGCTGTGATAGCGGTCATCCAGTATAAGCTCAATGTGACCTTCATCGCACAGCTCATGGGCCTTTCATGGGGCGCTCTCGCAGGCTCCTTCCTGGCGCCATTCCTCTACAGCCTCTACTGGAAGCGCGTTACAAAAGGATCCTGTATGGCGTGCTTTATCTGGGGTTCTGCCATCATGCTTGCAAATATGTTCTTCGGTTCATCCTTCCCGGCAGTCATCAGAAGCCCCATCAACTGCGGTGCCTTCGCCATGCTGGGCGGTCTTGTGATCGTACCGATCGTGAGCTATCTCACAAAGAAACCGGATTCGGTACTTGTTGATCATGTATTCTCCTGTTATAATAAGAAAGTCATGGTACCGGTTACGGAATCCCTCGCCGGGAACGATACCCAGGAATGATCCCAATACAAGCCTGCCATGCGCACTGCATCGGCAGGCTTTTTCCCGCTTTTTGGTATACTTGGAAAGGATAAATGTATGCAATACAGAAAAGACAGATACGGTAAAGATCTTTCGGTACTCGGCTTCGGATGCATGAGGTTCACGAAAAAAGGCGGGAGCATCGATATCGATAAGGCCGAAAAAGAGATCATGGCGGCATATGAGGCCGGTGTCAATTACTTTGATACGGCTTATATCTATCCAGGGAGCGAAGCGGCGATCGGTGAGATATTCGAGCGAAACCGCATACGAGATAAGATCAATATCGCCACAAAGCTTCCCCAGTATCTGATCCGGAACGGCGCTTCGCTCGACAGATATTTCAAAGAGGAACTGACGAGGCTTCGTACAGATCATATAGACTATTATCTGATGCATCATCTGACCGATATTGCCATGTGGGAAAAGCTCAAGGCGGTCGGCGTACTGGAGTGGATCGAAGAAAAGAAGAAGTCCGGAACGATCATCAATATCGGCTTTTCCTATCATGGGAATACGGATAACTTTCTGAAGATACTGGATGATTACGACTGGGATTTCTGCCAGATACAGTACAATTATCTGGATGAGGTGACGCAGGCGGGAAGGAAAGGCCTGAAAGCGGCGGCAGCGAAACAGATCCCTGTCATGATCATGGAGCCGCTGCGCGGCGGAAAGCTCGTCAATATGCTTCCGGAAAAGGCAAAAAGGGCAATGGTCGAAAGCGGCCGCGAATGGAGCCCGGCGGAATGGGGCCTGCGCTGGCTGTACAACCA
>DBXA01000047.1:19432-20911 GCA_002309235.1 Christensenella sp. UBA1224
TGCCGGTACTGTATGCCCTGTCCGAAGGGTGTTGACATACCCGGTATCTTCCGCTGCTATAACGCCATGTATATCGATTCAAAAATGCAGGGAAGAGCGGAATTTATCCAGACGGTCGCGCTTACAAGGGAGCCCTCCTTTGCCTCTCAGTGCGTCGGCTGCGGCAGATGCGAGCAGCATTGTCCCCAGGGTATCCCGATCCGGGAGAAACTCAAGGAGGCAGACAAGGCTCTGCTTCCTGCCCCCTATAGGATCGCCGCCGGTATTGCCAGGCGGTTCATGCTCAGGAGAGCAGTGAGATAAATTCGAAGGGAGTCAGGAAAGGGAAGATACTTGAAATCTGTTCTTCTTGTCGAAAAAACAAAACATGGCCGTCTCCTGAAACAGAGACGGCCATTTCCTGCATATTTGAATAAGTCTTTAAAACCGGTTTGCCTTGATGGGCTTGCGATCAATTGCTGCTTAAAACGCGCAGTGCCGGCGCTTGGACACCCTTCTCGGCAAAGGCCTCTACGATACTCTGGTTGAGCTCAAAATAGAGATCCCAGTAGTTTTCCGTCTTGCACCATACGCGAACGGTGAATTCCATTGCTTCGTTTGTGCCTCCGCTGATGTGCGCAAACGGGGCAGGCTCCTGAAGGGCGTACTGGCTTAATGATACAGCGTCGAGGATACATTTTTGGATTTCGGATGGCCTCTCGCTCTTGGAGCAGGAGAAGACCAGGTCCACGCGGCGCATAGGTTCCGCGGTATAGTCGACTACGTTGGAATTCATCAGGCTGCCGTTCGGTACGGTAACGCGTTTGTTGTCTATTGTTATGATGACGGTATAGAACAGATTGATGGAATGCACAACACCGCTGGCACCGGAGGCATCCACATAGTCGCCGACATTGAAGGGACGCAGGATCAAAAGCAGGATCCCACCGGCAAGATTGCTCAGAGCCCCCTGCAGAGCCAGACCGACCGCAACGCCTGCGGATGCCAGCACGGCGATTACCTGCGCCATAGGTACACCGAGTACGCTTATCACAGCGATGATCAGCATGATGTACAATAACCAGTTGATGAAGTTCAGTATGAATCGGGTCATTGTCTGATCAAGCTTTTCAAAGCTCTTCAGCTTGCGAAGCGCTTTCATGACGAATTTGATCAGAAAGAATCCGACGATACTGATCACGATCGCCAGCACGATACTTCCGCCTGCATTGGTTAACATATCCTTGACATTATCCACTTTAAAATCCCCCTGTCCTTAATATGAATTACCTACAACAGTATATAATAATTATATGCTTTTTTCAATACAGCGGCCCCGCATGGAAATCTGTTTGAAACGGACGGATCAAGGATCTCTGCTTTGAACATAAAATGGATCGAACGGATAAAGAAAGCATCATTCTATCGGATCGTGATGGCAAGGTGAAAAGCCGGATGAAGCTCAGGACAGCGCTGTTCCGGCTTCTGCCGGGCAGAAAC
>DBXA01000097.1:0-5343 GCA_002309235.1 Christensenella sp. UBA1224
ACATTGAGATTCGCAACGGTCAGCGTGCGGCTGCCCGCGCCCAGGATATCCCCGTACGCCACAAACTGCACGCGGTCCGTCTTTTCATCGTAGATGTGGAGCCCCTTTTCATCCGTATCCGCAAGGTATGCCCTTTCCCCTGCCTGTTCGAGGGTATACTTCTTCTGCAGGTTCTTGTTCTCTTCCCAGGATACGTATTCCACGCAGCTGTCATGCAGGAAAAGGCATGCGTCCTCTCCCGGCACCAGGAAGATCTCCCCTCCCGGCGGATATTCCGAGGCGATCCCCGCAAGGCCCTCCTGCGGGAATTCCACCGCGAGGACAGCTCCGAACACATCGTACCAGATAAAGGCTATGGTATCCTCATTTGCGGAAAGGCTGCTCACATCGAAGTAATCCTCCTGGTGCTCGAACTCTCCGCCTGCCAGATCACAGTAATACAGGTTTTCCTCATACGTGGCCTTATCCAGGCACAGGAGGCACAGGTAATCTCCGTTCACGGCAAAGCCCGTGACTTCTCCCGGGACTTCCGCCCGGCAAACCTCCGTAAAAGAACCGTCCGCGTATTTTTCCACCCAAGCGCTGCCCTGCGCGCGGCAGAGCACGTATACATCGCCCGAGAGCGAATCGCAAAGGTAAGCCCCCGGGCAGGGAACCGTCTCCTTCACGCGGCCGCCTTCATAGAGGAGAAGGGAATCCTGCGCCGTGAAGCAGTAGACCCCCTCCTTCAGGATACACATGTCCATCGGGTGATGACCGGATACAGTCGTTTCCCCCTCTGCCGCTGTCACGGAAAACACAAACATCATCGCCAGGATCATCGCAATTACTCGCTTCACTGTGTTTCATCCCCTTCTCCAAAAATCATTATATTTTGACCTCTGCTTCAGGAGCAAGGGCATATCACCGTATCGTGTACGCCGAAAGCATGTTGTTCTCCATCCATGCTTTCCCCATTCTTTTCTTTCCAATCATTCAGTCTGCTCAAGTACCATTTTTCAAGCAGATCATATATATTCTTAAAATCAGCGTAGAATCCATTCGTGCTTATGTCACTTCGCTTTGCCAACTCGCGAACTGTAATACGATCAAACGGCATCTCATCCAGCATGCTTTCAAAAGTACTTAACAGCGTCTTCTTTGTCAGCTTCGCCATATTATCCTCCCGCATCATCCATCGCGTTCTGCTTTTTTGATCCCTCTATAATATAAAGATACATGAAAGGCCCAAAACCTAACATCGTTTTTGGGCTTTCTCAAAAATTTAACATAGTTCCCGCTTATGGCAGCGCCGGGAAGCCTTCCTTCACAGCGCCATTTCCCCCGTCTATTGCCTTACAGGCACCTTGATCATGGGGCAGCATCACTCTTTTTTTGCTTGATCTTCTCCGGATAATGCATTAAAAACACAGTTGGCGGCGATAATATGATAAAAGCAGCGGCTATGCTTTTTACAGATAACCTGACTGCGCAATAAAACGATCCTCCTGGTTTACTCCTTTCATCTTCAGCCCTGATCCTTCCTGTGCCCCTTGTGCGCGCGGCTCTCGTGTTCCCCGGTAAAGCTGCGGTCCACGTGTATCACCGCGTGCCAGGCGGGATCGATGCCGTGTATCCTGTCGGAAAGCTGCTTTACCAGCTCCTCTACCGAAAGGCGGAAATGAAAAGGCATCACCACATCGAATATCAGGTTCCGGTGGGTCGGCCCGTCGACGATGCGGAAATCGTGCATCTGGAGCGCGGGATCCGTCTCCCGCACCACGGCGCGCACCTTTTCATATGCTTCGGCCGTCACGCTGTCGTGCGTCAGTATCGGGTCCATATGAATGGTCGCCGCGCAGCCAAGCTTTTCCTCCAGCTCCCTTTCGATATTGTCGATCTCATCATGAAGGGCCAGCATATCCCCGTCTGCGGGCACCTCCGCATGCAGGGTGACCATGCGCCTGCCGGGCCCGTAATCATGTACCACCAGATCGTGCATGGCATGGATCGCCTCATGTCCCAGCACGATATCCTCTATCTCCCGGATAAAGCCTTCCTCCGGCGGTTTCCCGATCAGATCCCCTACGGTGGAGGCGGCGGAGGAGATGCCCCCCTTTATCACGAACAGCGATACCGCGAGGCCGCACCAGCCATCCACCTGCACGCCGGCAAAGCGCGCCGCGGCGATGCCGACCAGAACGATGCCCGTCGCCAGCATATCGTACAAGCTGTCGGAGGAGCAGGCCAGAAGAGGCTCCGAATCCGTCCTCTTCCCCGCAGCGCGGTAATAGGCGAACATATACAGCTTTACGCCAAGGGAGAATACGAGCGCCGCCATCGTGAGCGCATCCGCCTGCGCCGGAGCCGGGCGCGATATCGCGTCTATGGAAGAGCGCAGCAATTCCACCCCCGTCATGAAAATGAGGGCGGATACGATAAAGCCCGCGATGTATTCCACCCTTCCGTGCCCGAAGGGGTGCTCCTTATCCGGCTTCTGCGCCGCCAGCCAGAAGCCAGCCAGCGCGATGACGGAGGAAGCGGCATCCGTCAGGTTGTTGAAGGCGTCCGCCTGTATCGCGATAGAGGAAGCCGCTATGCCGGCCGCGAGCTTGCAGCCGAACAGCACCAGGTTCAGAAAGATCCCCAGCGCGCCGGCCAGCATGCCGAGGCGCGCGCGGGACTGCGTATCCGGCATATCCGCGCGTATGAACAGACGCGAGAGCAGTGTCAGCATGGTATCCCTCCAAAGTGTGAAACAGGATCTATCCGCGCCGTATCACGGCTGCCTTCTCTCCCCTTTTCAGGAGTGAGAAGTAGTTGAGCCCGGCGATCTTTTCCACCTGTTTTTCGGTATAGCCCCTCTTCAGGAAAGCATCGCACAGGGCCGGAAAATCGGCAGGGTCACCGAGCCCCTCCGGCCAGGATTCTATCCCGTCAAAATCCGATCCGAAGCCCAGCACATCCTCACCGCCCAGCTCCATGATATGATCCGCCATGGCGAGCACATCCTCTATCAGGGCGGGGCGGCCGGAAGCGAGGAACGAGGAATAGAAATTGAGCCCTATGAAGCCGCCCTTTTCGATGACGGCCCTTATCTGATCGTCATCCAGATTCCGGTGCACATCGCACAGCGCCTTCGCGTTCGAATGGCTCGCCACCGGCGGTAAAGACGCATGCTCGCACACATCCCAGAAGCCCCTGCGGCTCAGATGCGAGCAATCCGCGAAGATGCCGCGCAGATCCATCTCGCGCAGCAGGTGCTTTCCGAAGGGCTTGAGCCCCGGTCCGTCGGTCTTCGAAGGGTATCCTATCTCATTCTCATTGTTCCATGTGAGCGCGATCAGGCGGCAGTGAAACATGGCGTAAAATTCGTCAAGGCGGGTGACGCTGCCCTCCAAGATCTCCCCGCCCTCGATCGAGATGACGCCGGAGGGCCCGCAGGGCAGCTCATCCGGAAGATCCTCCGTAAAGAGGCGCACCCCCGGCGCATCCTTTGCCGCGAGCATGGCCTGCGCCTTTTCGTAAGGCTGGCCCGCAGGGCCCTGAGCCCCCGCGAACAGCGCGAATGTCTGAAGGGCGACGCCGCCCTTTTCCATGCGTTCCCTCGTGACGGTGCAGGCATCCGCCGGCTTTTTATCGACCCCTATGGCATAAAGCGTATCACAGTGCGCATCCGCTATCCTGAACATATGCAGTCCTCCCTGTTGTTTCTGTACCAGGATAGTTTAGACCATATCACCCGGGAATGCAAGCACAGAAAAACAGGGCCGTCTGATACGACGGCCCCGGAATATCGATCCATGGCAGAGATCACCCCTGCCGGTCAGTAGCCCGCGTTCCCCAGCGCTTCATCGAACACGTTCGTCCCCTCTTCCGTGCTTTCAGTCCTTGCCGCCATCGCCTCGGTATACCATTCCGGCTCCGGCGCGGTGAGCTCACCTATGACACTGCCCATGACATAGGCGCTCGTATCGGGATTTGCGGAAAACGCCATGATGACGAAATAGAAGCCGTGGTTGTTCATGCCGATATTCTCTTCCATCATGGCGTTCAGGTTATCGCAGGGCACGGCATAGACATGCGTTGCCTTGGGATCATACCCCTCGTCCTCCGGGTTCTCGTGGAAGGTGCAGTCGGCAAGATCCACATCGCCTGGGTCGAGTATCCCTTCATCGATATAGCCCTCCAGCGGTACAAGGTACCCCTGGCTGGCGAGGGACTTCATGAGGGATTTCGGCACCATGTAGATATCGCCTTCGCCGGAGCCCACCATTACATAGTACTTCTGGTAGCCGTAGGTATCGGTACTGTCATCGGGATTGTAGCCGATGCAGGAGAACGTGACCTCCTCAAGCGTAGGGTCGAAAACCTTGCCGGCCTCGAGCGCTTTGGCGGCGACATCCTTGAGCCCGGTCTCCGTCTCCACATAGGAGGTGACGATCTGGAAGGAAACCTCCCTCTCATCCGGCGAGCGGTATTTGGTGGTGGTATACAGAAGATCCGTGACGACAAATACAATGGCGATGACAGCGACAAACAGCCATTTGCTGTAGAAGAAAAAGTTTTTCAGTTTTGCTTTGGTAACTCTCGTATCAGGCATAGACACCCCTCCGGCATCATACAGGTTTTGTTTGATTATACTACCTCTGCCGCCGCGATGGCAATACGGCGTATATGAACAATTTCGCACAAAGATTTGGCAATGGCTCCATCGCAGGTTATTTTTTCTTTTCGGCGCCCCTTTGGAGGATTTCGCCGCATAAATCCGGTTGCCACAACGGCCCCGGCATGGTAAAATAGGGGATACGTGAATCGCATCACCCGTATGGTGATGATGACAGAAGGAGGATAAACCCCATGAAAAAAATACTTGCTATCCTGCTCGCAGCCGTGCTGCTTGCCGGCATTGTACCCGCTATGGCAGAAGGCCCCGTAGCCGGCGGCTGGTCCCTGAACGAATTCGCTTCCGAGATCCCGGAAGACGCGCAGGCCGCTCTCACAAAGGCGCTTGAGAGCCATGTCGGCGTCAACGTCACGCCCGTCGCCCTGCTCGGCACGCAGGTCGTTGCCGGAACGAATTACTCTTTCCTGTGCAGGCTGGAAGCCGTTGTCGCGGAGCCCATCCCCTATTACGCCGTCGTATGCGTCTATGCGGATCTTGAAGGCAATGCCTCCATCTCCGGCATCAGCGAGATCGACCTGAGCGCCGCTCCCGCGGAAGAGCCCGCCGAGAGCCAGGCAGAGGCCGAAGAGCCCGTCCGGGATATTTCCGCCGATATCACATCCGTCAGCGAAGACGGCACTGTGCTGACCGTCACCCTGGATGCCAACGCCACCACCGGCTACGCCTGGACATGGGTC
>DBXA01000097.1:5392-8899 GCA_002309235.1 Christensenella sp. UBA1224
GGCGTGGGCGGAAAGTACACCGCTTCCTTCAAGGCTGCCTCGGAAGGCACTGCCATACTGTTCTTCAGCTACGCCCGCACCGGCGCGGAGGAAGAGCCCGCTTCCATCGTCTGCGTGATCGCGGAGGTTTCCGCCGAAGGCACCTTCAGCGTGCTCGAGGCCGGTATCTACGAAACAGAGACACCCGAAGCCTGATAAACAACTATCGCAAAAGCCCGCGGCGATCACACGCCGCGGGCTTTTCTGTTATCCGCGCTTCATTTGATTTTCCGGCGCAGTATCACGTATACCCTGTCGCCTGCCTCTGTTTTATAGAGGGTATCGTCACCCGCTGCAAGAAGATATTCCTGCCGGCCTTTCCCTTCCTCGGGCGGATCCTCAAATATGCCCTTCTCTTCAAGCGTTTCACCGGGCTTCAGTATGCTCTTCCCCGCGAACAGTTTATCCGTATCGGCGATATCCGCCTCTTCCAGGCGTATGACGAGCTCCTGCCGGCCGTCATCGCCCATATGCGACGAAACGACTTCCGGTCTGCCCCAGAGGTAAGAGGGTATGCCGAAGCGGCGCTCGACGAGCCCGATATCGTCATACAGATATTCCTCATTCTCGGCCTCTTTCCGCTTTTTGGCCTCGATCAGCCTTTCCCTGGCCCTGTCGTTCGCCTTCATGAAGCGCAGCGCACCGTAGACGGCAGCAGCCAGGAGGGCCAGGCCAAGCAGCGCGATCACAACGGACGTCAAGCCCCCGCCTCCTCCCACAGGGCGTTGATGTACCTTATGATAGCTTCCGCCAATTCATCGCACATAGCCGTGAAGCCCTCCGGCAGGCCGCGGCCCATGACGGAGATCCACTCCCCGGAGGAATACATGACATACAGCCGGTATTCCGGCCCCTCCGAATCATCGGCGGAAGAATAGTCGAGGCCGTTCCACTGCACGGCATCGCGTTTCCTGAGCACATCCTGAAGCTCCCCGAAAGGCGCTTCGTCCAGAGGCATGTATACGCAGTACCAGGGGCCCGAGCCGCGCTTCACCATATTGTCCTGCACGTATTCCGGCACGTCGAAGCAGGCGGCGCTGATCTCCGCCGTGAAATACGTCTTCCCCTCATACCCGTTCAGGAGTATGGTGACATCGAAGCACGCCGAACGGTATTCCTCATCGTCCGCGGAAAAATACAGGCTGAAGTATACGATATCCTCATCCTCTATGATCCTGGGCACTTTGCTGTCGCGGTACCGGTCGATGTAAGGCTGCACAAGGCCGTCCAGCGCTCCGGAAAACGCAAAATAGCCATCCGGGAACATGTTGGAGCCGCTCGCCGTCACGGTCGAGCCATCGGCATATGTGAGGCCAAGGCTGAAGCTTTCCCCATCGAGAGCATATCGGTCAACGCCGCGGAATCCGTTCCATGCACAGACCCGGTATTCCTCGAGCAGCGCTTCCACATCCTCGATGAAGCCGGGATCCGCGGGAAGCACGGTCTCTTCGGGACCGTCCACGATCTTCACGAAGGCATCCCCTTCCCCGTTCGCGTCGATCTCATAATCGATGCCCATATACATGCGGGCACGGTAGAATTCCAGGTGCAAAAGCGCCGCACCTCCCTCCGCGAGAGCAGTGCCCGCAAACACGGCACAGACCATCCGGAGAGCTAAAAGTACTGCGATGAGCTTCTTTTTCACGGGTCCTGCACTCCTTTCGGATGAACGCTTTTTCCGTACTATTAGACAAAGGCGCCGGGGGAAAATGTTCCCGCCGGCACCTCAGGTCGGATATCAATCGCAGGCGCGGAGCACCTTTACCTCATAAGGCTTAAAGCTGATCCTGCCGGACAGCTTCTCACCGGTCAGGATATCGGTATAGCTGCCGGTAAGGGTATATGCCGCGGGCTTTGCCCCGCATTCCACCATGATAAAGCCTTCTCCCGCCTCGCCCGCGCGCGGGGAGACCATGAGTTCGCCCTCCGCTTCACCAGCGGGCTTTACGAAGGCGCCTATGATCCTCTTCATATCCGCTGCGGAAGGCATGCTGCCCAGCAGCACGACCGTACCCTTGCCCACATTCACCTTCGTGACAAGAGAGAGCCCTTCCATGGCGCTGTGGCATTCCCGCACGGTGACCAGGGCTTCCGCGCCGGGGGCATCCAGCATCTCGTACCAGATGTCGCCTTCAAAGGCAGTGCCGTCCTTCCAGGCTGCCTTCACGCGGTGCTCGGTATCGGGAGCAAAATACTTGAGGGTCACGCCTGTAAGCGCCTCTATCGTTCCGTAGCCGCGGTCGCGCCAGCGGGCGCCATCGGCATTGCGCACATCGGAGAGCGGGCCCACGATCCATGTGCCGCCGTTCTTTACCCATTCGCACATGCGTTCCGCAAGGCCGTTCTCCTCCAATGTCATCATGAGGGGCGTGAATATCACCCTGTAGCCCGAAAGCTCCTCCGCGGCGTCTATGACATCCGGGCGGATGCCGGCATCGATGATCGGGCGATACCAGTATTGGTCTATGGCAGGCAGGTACTTAAGATCCCTTACCACGGGCTGTGCAGCCATCATGTTCCATACGAGAGAGGAGAAATGCAGCGCCACATCAGTCTTCACCTTTGTGCCGTTGATGAAATCCGCCGCTTTCGCGTAACCGGCGGCTACATCGCGCACCTCGCCTGTCGTGTGCATCTCGCGGCCGGAAGAATCCAGCACGGAGCCGTGCATGAGCTCGTGCCCTGCCCAGTGCGTGCGCCAGAGCCAGTACATATTGGCCTCGCCGCCCAGGGCGATGGGCAGCCAGCTGTTCGCGCGGCAGTACCCCTCCGGCTTGATGGACTGTGTGATATCCACCGAACCGTTCCAGCAGGTTGCCGTCTCGGTATTCCAGAAGGGACGGTCCTTGAGCGTGCGCAGGAAGTCGAACCAAAGGCCCACCTGCCACAGGTTATCCGGCGTATTGTAATGATTGAACTCCACGATATCCAGCTTCGATGTCATATCCCGGTAATTAAGGCCGTTGACCGGCATGGTATCCGTGCCTACCGGAACATCCTTCACGTATTTGTGCACGATCTCCGCCTGCCTGTGGATAAAGCGCACATGGCTGTCGTTCTGGAACACCATCCACTCCATCTTCAGGTGCGGGTTGTGCCAGGCATCCCGCGGAACGGGGATATCATCGAACGAATCGTACCACTGGCTGAAGAGGTTCAGGTTCCAGGCCTCGTTCAGGGCATCTATCGTGCCGAACTTCCTGCGCATGCGCTCACGGAAACGGGCACGGCATTCCGGGCAGCAGCAGCCGAGGCCGCCGGAATAGATCTCGTTGTCCAGCTGCCAGCCTATGACGGCGGGATCGCCCGCGAATTCCTTTGCGAACCTGTCCACGATGCGCATGCAGTATTCATTGTAATGCGGGTTGTTGGAGCAGCAATGGCGGCGCCCGCCGTGGCTGGCCCTGCGCCCGCTCTCATGCTCCTGGAAGACATCGGGGAAAAGCTTTCCGAGCCATACCGGCGGTG
>DBXA01000097.1:8955-12020 GCA_002309235.1 Christensenella sp. UBA1224
AGCTTATCCACCACCTTGTGGAAATAGGTGAAATCGAACTTACCGGGCTCCGGCTCCATGCGGTGCCATGCGAATTCCGCTATGCGGGCAACGTTTATGCCCACTTCCTTCATTTTCGCGATGTCCTTGTCCATTTCCTCATCCGGCCAATCCTCCGGATAATAGGCGACTCCGAGATAAGGGGGCTTCACGATCATAGTTTTGCCATCCTTTCCTTCCCATTCTGCGCGGGATAACTGATCCGCTGCCCATATTATATCATAATCGCGCCGGAAACGGGGCACAGCGCGCCGTAAAGTGCTATAATAGATATCGGACACAATCTGACCGCATACCGTGAAAGGATGATGGAGACTATGAAACCATGCAAATCCCTGAACGTATTTTTTGACAGCGAATTCCGTACCGATATCACAGAGCAGGTGCGCCGGGTCACCGATGCCGGCTTCCGCCATCTGGATATGAACTTCTGGGATTNNGACAGTGAATTCCTCGTCGATGTGGAGGTGCAGCTGCAGCGCGTCGTGGACGCGGGCTTCACCCATCTGGATATGAACTTCTGGGATTGGTGCCATGACCCCCGTTCCCCCTTCATGCAGGATAACTGGAAGGAATGGGTGGAAAGCGCCGAGCGCGAAGCGCAGCTCTGCGATGCTGTCTTTACCCAGGCGCACGCGCATGTCTACAATTTCTACGATTTCCCGCGCGATTCGAAGCACGAGATACAGGTGCTGCGCTCGATCGAAGGCGCCGGCATGCTGGGCATCCCCTGGATCGTCATGCACCTTTCCGGAAAGCCAGGCTGGAACGAAACGCCCGAAGCCAGAGAGGAATACTTCCGGGACAATATCGCCTATTTCCGCGATAAGTGCCGATATGCCGCCCAATTCGGCGTGGGCATCGCCATCGAGAACATGTCGCGGATCGAAAGGAACATCACCACGGCGGAGGATCTGTGCCTCATGGCCGACGGCATAGGAGAAACGAACATCGGCTTCTGCTGGGATACGGGGCACGCCCACCTTTCCGGGCAGGATCAGCCCGCGTCCATCAAAACCCTGGGCCCGCGCCTGCACGCCCTTCACATAGCGGATAACCACGGCGTGACGGACGAGCATACCGCTCCTTTCATAGGCACGATAGACTGGCTGCCCATCGCCCGGGCGCTGCAGGATATCGGCTACACGGGTGATTTCACCTTCGAGGCGCACAACCTTGTGCGCAAAATGCCCGAGCCCTGCAAAAACGCCGCCCTGCACCTCATGTACCGCATCGGCGAATACCTGTCCGGAAGCCTGCGGTAAAGGCCCTGACAGCGTTTTCTTAATACATTGGTCACGGTTTCAGAAAAGAACATGTGATATAATACAATCAATCCAAAGAAAGGGGGCAGATCACAGTGCCGGATATCCATTCCATAGACGCCGAGGAAGATCAGTTCGCGTACCGTTATGACACGCAGCTGCTCATCGACAGGCGCGATGAAGACCTGGATGAAGACGAGATCTCCGATTACATCACCTCGCATTTTGAAGGCAACAGCCTGATCGCGGCCGGTGACGAAGATATGATCAAGATCCACTTCCATACCAACGAGCCGTGGAAGATACTTGAATACTGCGCCTCAGTCGGTGAGATCTACGATATCGTCGTTGAAGATATGATACGCCAATCAGCCGGACTTGACGGCTGAAGCAATGAGCCGCAGGCGATCTGCCTGCGGCTCGCTGTTTTTGGAAAGAGGCTTACTTCAGCGTGATGATCACGCGGCGGTAAGGATCTTCTCCCTCGGAATGCGTTTCGACATAGGGGTTATTCTGAAGCGCGCTGTGCAGTATGCGCCTCTCGTAAGGGTTCATAGGCTCAAGCACCACGCGGCG
The DNA here is from genome assembly GCA_002309235.1 of Christensenella sp. UBA1224. Lineage (GTDB taxonomy): Bacteria > Bacillota > Clostridia > Christensenellales > Aristaeellaceae > UBA1224. The sequence continues at coordinate 10,836 of DBXA01000097.1, forward strand.
GCCGTTCTTGCGCGCCCTCTGCGCCATGCGTACAGCCAGCCTGCGCAGGGATTCCTCCCTCTTGGCGCGGTAGCTCTCGCTGTCAAGGGAAACGCGCAGATAGCCTTCGCGGTCCTTATTCACGTAGAGCGAGGTAAGATACTGGAGCGCATCCAGCGTCTCTCCGCGGCGGCCGATGAGCACGCCCAGGGCATCGCCGTTCATGCGGATGCGCAGCGCCTCTTCGGACTGGCTGACCTCCATGGACACCTCAACGCCCATCATGGAGGTGGTATTGCGGAGGAACTCCACCGCGAGCTTTGCGGCATCGTTCCACTCCGCCTCGGGAACTGCCTCAAAAGGCTCTTCCTCGACGGGAGCGGGCTCTATGATCTCTTCCTCTTCCTTTTCCTGTACGGGAGCGGCGTTCTCGCGGCGCCTGCGGCGGCGGGGCTGGCGTTCCCTGCGGGGCTCGCGCTGCGGCTTCTCTTCGGGGGCTTCTTCCTCGCTCTCTTCGGGGATCGCTTCGTTGATCTCCTCGGCGGGCTCTTCCTCCCTGGGCTGCTCCGCGTTCTTTTTCGGGGCCTGCTTTTCCTTTTTCGCCGGCTTATCGGCATCCAGCGAGAGCTTCGGGAGCTCTATCCTGAAATCCTCTTCCTTTTCCTTCATGGTGACCCGCACCTTGGCAAGCTTGCCGAACATGCCGAACAGGCCGGGGCTGCCGGGCTCGAGTATCTCTATATCCACGTCGGAAATATCACAGCCGAGCTCCGTAAGGCCGTTCTTGATGGCCGCCTCGACGGATTTTCCGCTGGTCTCTACATATTTCAAAACTTAATTGACCTCCTTGATATCGGTGCTTCCCTCTTTATCCCGCTTGTCAAAATACAGGTTCACAAAGAACGTCTGAGCTATCTGGATCAGATTGCTGGCGACCCAGTAGATAGCGAAGGCGGAGGTCGATGTGGCGCAGATCCACAGCGAGAAGATCGGGAAGAAGTACTGCATCATCTTGCCTGTCGACTTCTGCTGTTCGTTTCCGGAAGTCGCGGCAGGCTGCATTTTGGTCGCCAGAATCTGGCTGACGCAGGAGAGCACGGGCAGTATGAACAGCCCGTTGAACTGGGCAGGGATCGAGATCGTCCACACGAGCATCGGCGCGCTGTAGATCAGGGTATCCGCGCCGAACTTTGCGGTCCATGCCAG
>DBXA01000089.1 GCA_002309235.1 Christensenella sp. UBA1224
CAGTCATCTTAAAAACTGGGAGAGGCGGGAGCATCATCCGACCATGAACCAACATTAGAAGTTACACTGATACCCATTCCACTGCCACTATTATAACTTGATCCCAAAGCATAAGATGGATATGATGTCCCTGTGTAGTATGTCGTCCCTTCTGATGGATATGTTTTTGATCCCCTTACAAAATGTGTTCCTGAATCGAAGGGAGTAGGCCAACTCTCTGAAAGACAAGAAGGATAATAGTATTTCGCTCCACCAGTATAGTATTCTACACTAATTTTGCTGACACTCACCGTACTATCAGCAGATGTCCAAGAAAAGCTTGCCTTATAGTTCCGATAAAAGTTCCAGCCATTAATCGAATTCGTGTTTACAGTATAATTTGGCGAAGTTATTATATAAATTCCATTGGTAAAAAATATCGGTGCTCTTGAATTTACGTTATTCGGAATTATCGTTTCCAACTCTTTGTTATACGCAAATACGTACACAGGCATATCGTCTTTTGAATAAGGATAGCAGACCAATGCACGACTTGCTTTATTCTTTTCGATACCATCCTTTCTAACAACCATCTTTGTCTCTTCAACTTGGAAAGATTCAAAATTCTCGATATCATAGCCATTGGACCGTAAAACACTTTCAAGAGAAATTACTCTGTTATCTGCAGATACAGTTGATATGGATAAAACAAAAACGACTAACATTAATATCGTAACAATCTTTTTCATTCCTTGCCACTCCTTCATTTCATATAATCAACACCAAGAAAGAAAACATTGAGTATTTTCCAATGGAATCTCCTCCTTGCCCATATAATTCTGAAGATATAAACCAGCCTTATTTCCATAGCCCGTTCTCATCGTACAGGAAGGAGATCGTTTTGCTGTTATTTGACATACCGGCGAGCTTGCGGCCTTCCCAGGCATACTGCTAGGTTCCGTATTGGCCGTCTTCTCCAGCCTGCCGTCCTTTCCGTATTGGAATGATACTACTTTCCCGGGATCGTTGTCCACCGTTTTGCTCGTGATCCTGCCGAAATCGTCATAGGCGAAGCTTACCGTGCTGCCGTTCCCGGTCGTCTCCGTAAGCGGCAGGTGCCGTCTGTCATTGGTAAACGTCCTCTGCGCGAGGGATACTTCGTCTTCCGGGTTTGTTCCGGTTATTACCTTTACCGCCGTGTTGTTCCCAAGGCTGTCGTATTCCAGCGTTTTTGCATCACCTCGTATATATATTTTCCTCTCGTATCAGGCACTCTCCTTACGAATAACCATTGACAGTACTTGCTCCATCCCCTTCCCGACTCATTTATCTGACAACTGACAACTAAGAACCAACAACTAACGGCTGACAGTGTACCATTCGCCACGGGAGTTTTTGCCGTGCAGAAGCTGATCTGTCATGACGTACCTATGCTGCTCTCTTCCAAGATCGTACGCCTTCCCGTACGCGCTGCGCAGTGCCTTGATCTCGGCGCCCTTCAGATTCTCTGTCTTTTTCATAGCATATTCTCCTCCCATTGCCCGTATCTCATCGGATTGTTTCCGGCTGTTCTTTCACATATTGCCTTTCGATGCCATTTTAGAGGGGATATATGCATCCGGCAAGAAACAATCTTGCTTATTTGTCCCAAATCGAACAAAAAGGGCATATTTGACCCACTTTGGGAAGCTTACCAGTGTTTCCCGCATAAAGATAAAAGCGGCGCAAGAACCGTTCCTTATCGGGATCCGCTTTACTGCCGGCCGACGCCGGGCCATTCCGACGCGAGCTTTTCAAGCATACGGAGGGTATTGCGCGCCTTTTGTTCAAAGGCTTCGGCATCATCATCGTAGAGATACCGGAAAAGCAGGCCAACACAGGCGCTTTTACAGAAAGCCGCCGCTTCCCGCTGCGCTTCCGGAGAGACTGGTTCTCCTTCGGCGTCAAAAAGCCATGCGGCAAGGGCCCATTCGTCATCTGAACGGTTGAAAAACATCTTTGCGAGCCGGTCCACGGGTATCCCTTCCGCCATGTGCTTCATGACGGGCCGATACCGTTTGCAGAAACCAAACAAGTATTCTTCCGCCTCCTGCCGGTCCGGGCATTCGGAAAGCCGCTGCCAGAATTCCCTCCAGCGGTATTCTGACCATGCGGAAAGCAGGTCATATATATCCATGTAGTGCCTGTAAAAGGTGCTTTGAGAGATGCCGGATCGCTCGACGACAGCACGGACAGTGATCTTTGACAGCGGCTTCTTCCAAAGCATTTCTTCAAATATATCCAGTATCGCTTTCCCCGTCAGGTTTGCCATGGCCCGGCTCCTCCCTGTATCCAATAATCAATAATACACTATACCGCTCGTTTTCGTCACATGCTCCAGCAGGTGCCCGTCGCCATCGTACACCTTTGCCGATACATATGTTCGATACTGGTAGCCGGAAGGTACACTCCAGGTTCCTCCGGCCAATGCAGACGTGTTATAAGCCGTCGCGGACCAGCTCTTGACGATGCGCCACACGCCGTCATCGTACTTCTGCAGTACGACAAGGATTGTCACCTTTCTCGTTTCTGTAGAAGGCTTTGGGGTTGCAGAACCAGAACTACTAGCCAATCCGCCATTGATGCTAAGATTTGCATTTATATTTAAGAAATGTGAATACCGGTATAGATCTTCTTCAGCATAGGCAGAAAATGTCAGCATACTGACAAAAAAAATCACAAGTATAATTGCAAATATTTTATTATCATTTATTTTTTTCATCGATATTTACCATCCTTTTCTTCTATTTGTAATCCTATTCCACTAATTCCAATACCGGTACATGAGTAATAAAACATTCTCTTTATCTCACAAACCCAACACTCTCAATAATCTTTATTATTTCATCAGGTGAAGAAATCCCTCCTTTTATTTCGGCACAGCTGATTGTCAATAGCATTTCTCCTTCTACCCATGATGCCATACATTCTTTATCAGCTTCAATTATAAACACCTCTTTTCCACTGGATGTTTTTATACTGTATGTGATTGCCTCTTCATCATCCAAACTTACCACATCATGTTCATGAGATTCAGAAAATGTCAGAAATCCTCCGTTCTCATTTCTATAAACAACAAACCTCCCATCAGAACTTATATTCTCAAATGTAAACCTTTCCGGTACATATGCAGGAAAAAAACTTCCCTGCCATTCTTCCGGAGCTTTTACACATACAGTATCATTACCCGGTATAATACCCTCTTCCTGATCCGGCGTATCTATCCTGGCAAGGCTGATATCTACATGCCCTTCCCCGAAGCTGAGCAGCAGCCGGTTCAGGGATTCACGTACAGGCTCCGAAGCAGCGGCGGCTATCGTAGTACCCACCGCAGCGAGCAGCAGGATGCATGCCGCGGATGCCGCGATCCTGCATAGAAATGACCGCCGCTTCTCCCGGCGCTCCCGCTTCTCTTTCTCCGCCTGCTGCCGTTCATATTTCCCGATCGCCCGCTCCCAGGCGGATCGGGCGGCTTTTTCCTCCTCCTCCGTCAGTTCCCGGCCGCCTTCCTCCACAAGGCTTTTTATCTGCGCCTCATCCTGCAGGCGCAGCGCGGCCCGGAGAACGGCATCAAGGTATTCCTCTTTCAGCCCTTCCAGGTCCGGTTCATATCGTTTCAATCTCCATCCTCCTCTCTGTACAGGGTCTTCCGCAGCCGTTCCCTCGCCCTGCGGATATACGTATGCACGCTTGTTTCCGCTATGCCGGTCAGGGACGCGATGCTGCGGTAATCCATATCCGTCCAGATCTTCAGGAGCAGCGCGTCCCGCTCCTTCGGGGGCAGCTTGCCGATATCGGCCCTGACCCGCGCAAAATCCTCCCGCCGGAGGACGGCATCCTCCGGGTCTTCCTGTGTGAGCATCCGCTCGGCCGCGCGTTCATCCCACGGGACGCGGACCTCCCTTTCCCTCTTCTGATCACGCAGGAACTGGTAGGCGCAGTTCCGCACAATCGTCACGATATAAATAGGGCGTTTGTTGTCCTCCAGACCGCGGAGCTTCGATACCGCCTTTACAAGGCTCAGGCAGGCTTCCGAAAACACCTCTTCCCTCATCTCAAGATCATTCACGTAACGGCGGGTTTCTTTCCAGATAAAGGAATGGTATTCCCCGTAGAATTCCTCCAGAAAAGCTTTTTCCTCTCTCCCAAGCGCCGCGCGCCTTTTCGAGGCCTTTTTCATCTTTTCTTTTTACCCCTCCCCACGCCCTGAAAAGCCTGAAAATACAGGTTTTTTATCGTTCTCCGGCGGGATCGCGCCATTTTTTTCGTTTCCTTTTCTATTTCCGTCTTCTATATATATAAGATGAAATTCACGCGCGAAATCAGACAGGTTTTTCACGGTTTACAAAAAAATAACGTTCCCCCGCGCTTTGGCCATACCGCCTCCGCACGGGAAGGAACGCATTTATCTGAGGACGGGCGGCGCAAAAGCGCCCGGTCCGGAAATCACATCGGGACCTCAGGCCGGAAAGGTGTCCGGCTGCAGATCCGGTCTTTATGCCGTCTTTATTTGAATTCCTCGCAGGCCCTGATATACGCCTCGATATTCTCCCATGGCACCTCCGGCTCAAGGAGATGTGTCGGGCAGCATACGAGGCCGCCCTTGTCCCCGGCGATCTCCAGGTTTTCGAACACCTTCCTGCGCACGCCATCCGGGGTTTCGAAGGGCATCACGGTCTGGGTGCCTATGGTGCCGTTGAAGGAGAGCACATCGCCGTACATATCGTGTATCTTTTTGAAATCCATGCACTCGGGCTGTACGGGGTTGAGCACGTCCACGCCGGCATCGATGAGCTCCGGGATAAAGGGCTCCACGTAGCCGCAGGAATGGTACAGGACTATGATATCCGGTTTTTCCTTCCGCGCCGCCTCTATGACCCTTTTAAGCCTGGGCTTCAGGTAGGTGCGGTACATATCGATGGACATCATGATGGTGCGCTGCATGCCGATATCATCGCCCAGGAACAGCAGATCGCAGCCCGCCTTCGCGTAGCGCGCTGCCCTTTCGCAGGAGTTTTCGGTGACGCGGTCCAGGATGTAATCCGCCTTCTCATCCTCGTCCATCATGTCTTCCATGAGCTCGAGCATGCCGCGCATGTACCAGGATTGTTCCCATATGGTGCACTGCATATTGCCCATGGCGGCGAGGCCCTGCGCGTGTATCGCCTCCACCTGCGGCTTCTGGTGGGAATAATCGGCCTTCGTATAATCCGGGAAGGGGTATTCCTTCATCTCCTCCAGGGTCTCGCATGCGTTCAGCGGGTTGCGCATATAGGTCATGTGCTTGGCGGCCTCGCTGCCCGGCTCGTGGCCGACGCCGTAGATATCGATGGTGCCGCCTGGCTTGAGATCCGGTATGTACTTCAGGAACCTGCCTGTATCCATATCCTCCGGCCTCAGTTTTCCATCCGAAACGTTTTTCCAGGAGAAACCGTAATAGTCTCCCGGCCACAGGTCAGAACCGGTCACCTGCCTGAACTTTTCCATCAGCGCAGGACACAGACTGAATTCCACCGGGGCTTTTTCGTAACCCTTCCGGCGGTACAGTGAAAGCAGATTTTCTCTTTTATTCACGATCTTCACCCCTTTAAGACTTCTATATGACCTTCAGGTTCATGTCGGAACGGAAAGCGCGGTTGATGGCGCTGAGCACGCCCTTGATGGATGCGACGGAAACGTTCCCGTCTATGCCCACGCCGAAAAAGCTCTCCCCATGGTGCAGGAGCTCGATATAAGCGCAGGCCCGGGCATCGGAGCCGGATCCTATCGCGTGCTCATGGTAGGATGCGAACTCGAAATCGTTCAGGTGCACCTGCTTCATCGCGGAGAAGAAGGCGTCGATGGGGCCGTTCCCTTCGCCCCGCAGGCTGCGGATATCCCCTCCCGTCTCGATCAGGCCCTCAAACACCACGCTCGAATGCCCGTCATGGGCGCCCTGCTCGAGGATCGAATGCCTTATCAGGCGGTAAGGCGCGTTGATATCGCAGTATTCGCTCAGGAACAGGCTCAGGAGCCTCTCCGGCGGCAGCTCCGCGCCGGTCCTGTCCGCAAGCTCCTTCACCAGCTTACCGAATTCCGGCTGCATGCGCCTGGGCATATCATAGCCCGCGTATTCCCGCAGCAGGAAGGCGGCCCCGCCCTTGCCGCTCTGGGAATTGATGCGTATGATGGGCTCGTATTCCCGGCCCACATCCCTGGGGTTCACGGGCAGGTAGGGCATGTCCCATATATCGTCCTTCTTGTTGGCCAGGTTGTCGAAGCCCTTCTTGATGGCGTCCTGGTGGGTGCCGGAAAAGGCCGTAAAGACCAGCTCACCGGAATAGGGCTCCCTGTCGTATACATGCATGCGGGTAGTACGCTCGAAGACATGCCTTAAGTCGTTCATGTGGGAGAAATCGAGCCCCGGGTCGATCCCATGGGTGAACAGGTTCATCGCCACGGTGATGATATCCACATTGCCGGTGCGCTCCCCGTTGCCGAAAAGGGTGCCCTCCACCCTGTCCGCCCCCGCCAGAAGCGCCAGCTCCGCCGCCGCTACGCCCGTCCCCCTGTCATTGTGGGGATGAACGCCCAAAAGATACCTTTCCCTGTCGGGAAGATGGCGTATCATATACTCTATCCTGTCCGCGAACTGGTTTGGCATGCTCCTTTCCACGGTGGCGGGCAGGTTGAGTATCAGCTTATGCCCCCTGTCCGCGCCGAAGGCATCCAGCATCGCCGTGCATACCTCCAGGGCGAATTCCGGCTCCGTATCGGTAAAGGATTCCGGCGCGAACATGAAGCGTATGCCCTCCTTCTTCCCGGCGCAGGAGCGCATGAGGGCTGCCGCGTGCTCCAGCCTGCGGATCATCGTCTTCTTATCCGTCCGGTATACCACATCCCGGAAGAAGGGGGAAGTGTTCATGTACAGGTGCACCAGCACGTTCTTCGCGCCTTCCACGGCCAGGAAGGTGCGCTCGATCAGATCGTCCCTCGCGGGGGTCAGTACCTGTATGGTGACGTCGTCGGGTATGACCTCCCCTTCTATCATGGTGCGCACGGTCTTAAATTCCGTATCGTTGGCGGAAGGATAGGCCACCTCTATCTCCTTGAAGCCTGTCTCCACAAGCTTTGTGAAAAACTCCAGCTTTTCCTGCACGCTCATGGGCTCGCTCAGCGCCTGGTTCCCGTCCCGCAGGTCTGTGGAGCACCATATGGGGCTTTTCGTTATAACGCGCCCCGGCCACTGCCTGTCCGGAAGGTCAATGGCGGGATAGGCCGCGTATCTGTAGCCGGAAGGTTTCATGCACGATCGTTCCCTTCAGATATAAATAAAGGACCCGCCCCAAATTTAAAGGGGCGAATCCGTCCGTTCGCTGTACCACCCAATATTCCGCCCTGCAAGAAGGCGCTCCTTGCCCTTAACGCGGGGAAACGCGCATGTTTTTATCCATGCGGGCTCCGGGGTGAGCTATCCGCATATGCCGCCCGCCGGCTCACACCTGCCGCCGGCTCTCTCAGGAGACGCGCATATGCCTTTTCCCTTTCACAGCCTGTGGGAGAATTATACAAAACAAAGGCACTTAAGTCAATAGCCCCGCCGCCTCGCGCAGCATGGTTTCAGCTGACGCCCTTATCGTCCCGCGCAGGCTCTTCTTTACCGTCCGCCCAGGAAAGCAGCTTCTCCTTACCCTGTATCAGCTGCTTCGGGAGAGAAGCCGTCACCAGGGCGCCTATCATATCCGTCACCTTGCGGCGCGTATCCTCATCCACATTGCGGAAGGCGGTTATCATCGCCTGCGGGCTGCGCAGGGCCTTGAGGAAGAAATCCCGGCCCACGTACTGCGCGTCCGTGGCGCTGAGTATATCGCACAGGGCATCCACAAAGGCGCGCCGTTTTTCCTCATCCGCGCCGGCGAGCCATTCCCGCATCACGCGCTCAAAGCGCACGCTGTCCTTCTGCAGGCTGTCCGCCCGCACAAAGGAGGGGCCAAGCACGTGCCAGTTGAAGGGGTCGTGCTGGAGTATGCTGAATTTGCCGGACTTTACTACCTCGTATTCGTCCGGGTGCTCGAGCAGCATCCCCACCAGGGAGGATTGGGGCACAAAGGAGCGTATCCTGTGCCGGATCGCCGCGTATCCCGGGCTTGCGAACACCTTTTCGCTCTGTCCCGGCCCGTCAAGCGTATAGATATCGGTAAGGCGCGGCCTCACGGCGTCATCCGCATAGGATGCGGCGAACACAGCCAGGTTACCGCCCTTGGAATGCCCGCCGATCCTGATAAGGCCCCCGAACCTTTCGGCCGTCCTCTTCAGGTACTGGGCCGCCCGCAATTGGGAGGGGATAGGATCCGAGAAGGCCATATGGAAGTCTTCCTTCCAGCCGGCAAGGGTTTTGTCCGTACCCCGGCAGGCGATAAAGATGGTCCCATCGTCCAGGAGGAAGGTAACGGCGGAAAACTGCTTGATGCCGGAAAGATCCAGCTCCGATACATAATTTGCCGCGGTCTGGCTGCCAAAACGGCGGCTGCGCGCGCAGGCGCCGAGCAGCTTTACCTCATCGGCCCGCGCATCCGGGTCAGGCAGTACGCTCTCCAGCGCGGCCGTTCCGCTTTCGGGAAGGAAGTCCTCCCAGCGCACATAGGAAAGAGTGCAGAATATGAGGGCATCCACCTCGTTGAAGGGCACCTCCGCAAAGAGGCTGTCTCCCCTCCAGGCCACATAATCCATGATATTGGGCATGACGGCACCTCACGATAAAGGGTTCTTTCAGTGTTCCTTCCGCGCAAAAAAGCATTTTGCGATCTCATGGATGGGAACGGAGACCAGGCACAGCGCCGCGCAGATCAGATACATCTTCGAGGGCAGCAGCACCAGCCCGAACGCCAGCCTGAGAGGCGGCACCAAAAGCACCAGCAGCACCAGCGCGGCAGAGGCAAGGGCTGCCAGGTTCAATGCCCTGTTCCCGAAAGGGCCTATCCTGAACAGGCTCTTATCGCTGCGCATGTTGAAGGACTGTACCACCTGGCTCATCGCCAGTACCAGGAAGGCCGCCGTACGCCCGCCTTCCACGCTGCCTGCGATGGATCTTCCCAGCGCGTAAGCGATCAGCGTTATGGCACCGAACAGCACGCCCTGCAGGCCTATCCGCAGGCCGAAATGATGGGCGAATATCCCCTCGTTCTTCGGACGGGGAGAGCGCTTCATCACATCGTCCTCCACCTTCTCCATGCCCAGGGCGATGGCCGGCAGGCTGTCGGTAGCCAGGTTGACCAGCAGCAGCTGCATGGAAAGGAGGGGCGACTGCTTCCAGATGAGCATGGCGAAGAATACGCACAGCACCTCGCCTATATTGGTGCCCAGCAGGTATCCTACCACCTTGCGGATATTGTCGTATATGCCGCGGCCTTCCCGCACCGCATCCACGATGGTGGCGAAATTATCATCGGAAAGGGTCATGGCGGCAGCGCCTTTGGCTACATCTGTACCTGTGATGCCCATGGCGCAGCCGATATCCGCCGCCTTTAAGGCAGGGGCATCGTTGACGCCGTCGCCCGTCATGGCGACTGTCTCACCCTGGGATTGCCATGCGTGCACGATGCGTATCTTGTCCTCCGGAGAGACGCGGGCGTATACCGCGATATCCCTCACGCCCGCCTTCAGCTCGTCGTCCGTCATCTTGCCGAGCTGCACGCCGGTAACGGCGCGGTCACCGGGCTGCATGATGCCTATCTGCCTGGCAATGGCCGAGGCCGTGACAGCATGGTCTCCCGTGATCATGACGGGCTTGATGCCCGCCTCTCGGCAGCGGTGCACAGCCTCCGCGGCCTCCGCCCTGGGCGGGTCTATCATACCGACAAGGCCGATGAGCGTAAGCTCCCTTTCCAGGGTATCGCTCCGGGGATCCGAGGGAACTTCCGGGAGCTCCCTCACGGCGATGGCCAGAACGCGCAGGGCATCCTCGCACATGGCGTTGACCTGCCTGGCGCAGCTGTCGCTGTCACCCGCAGTGCTGCGGGAGGCGATGACATCGTACGCGCCTTTGGTGACGGCGAGTATCCTGCCGTCGATACGGTGCACGGTCGTCATGAGCTTGCGGTCGGAATCGAAGGGGATCTCCGCAAGCCTGGGATATTCTTTGCGCAGGTCGTCCGCCGGCATGCCGTTCAGATAGGAAGCGGCCAGTATCGATGTTTCCGTGGGATCGCCTATGCGGGTCTCCCCCTTCTCATCCACGCGGAAGGACCCATCGCAGCAAAGGGCGGCGTATTTGAGAAGGGTGCGCACCTTTTCACTGTTTTCAGAGGAGATATCCTCCGCGTGATCATCCGCGCAGACATAGGCGCGCACAAGTGTCATTTTGTTCTGCGTCAACGTGCCCGTCTTGTCGGAGCAGATGACAGACGCGCAGCCGAGCGTTTCGACAGCCGGGAGCTTGCGTACGACGGCATTCTTGCGCGCCATCACCTGCATGCCGATGGACAGTATCACCGTTACGATGGCAGGGAGTCCCTCCGGTATCGCCGATACCGCCAGGGATACAGCCGTCATGAATATGCTGATGAGAGGCGTTCCCGCCAAAAGCCCTATCACAAAGATCACGCTGCAGGCAGCAAGGGCGGCGATACCGAGTATCTTTCCAAGCCCCGCCAGCTTCTCCTGCAGGGGAGTGCGCGTCTCCTCCTCGCCGGAGAGGAGCTTTGATATGAGGCCCATCTCCGTATCCATGCCGGTACCCGTCACCACTGCCACAGCGCGGCCCGCGGATACGGAGCACCCGGAATAGAGCATGTTCTTCCTGTCGCCCAGGGGAGCGCCTTCATCGATCCGCTCATCCGCGTCCTTTTCAGCCGGTACGGATTCACCCGTCAGCGCCGATTCCTCGCTGGAAAGGGAAGCGCTCTCCAGAAGCCTGCAGTCCGCGGGGATCATATCCCCCGCCTCCAGGCGGATGATATCGCCCGGCACAAGCTCTTTCGCATCTATGATGTTCTCCGCACCGCCGCGGATCACTCTCGCGTGAGGGGCGGAAAGGCTTTTCAAGGCATCCATCGCCTTTTCGGCCTTGCTCTCCTGTATGACGCCCATCAGGGCATTGAGTATAACGATGGCCAGTATGAGGACGGGCTCGAAGAACTCCGAAGCATCGTCACCGCCAAGGGCTATGACAAAGGATATCACCGCCGCTATGATCAGTATGATGATCATGACATCCTTGAACTGAGCAGCGAACCTTTGCAGGAAGGTCTTCTTCGGCGCCTCCCTGAGGGCGTTCGGCCCATATTTCTGAAGCCGGCCCGCGGCCTGCTGTACATCAAGCCCGGCTTTGGGGGAAACATCCAGCTCCTTTAATACTTCTTCCTTCCCCATAGCGTATGCCTGCATCTGACAACCTCCTCCGATACATGAAAAAAGACCCATACACAGATCATGTGCATAAGTCTCGTGCTTTAAAGAACGGCCATCCGCCCTGACGGCGGCGTGCTGTTGGCCGGCCCACGCTTTCGCGCGACTACTCCCCTATGTATGGGATATCATATCATCCGTCGCGTTAAGAATCAAGGGCCCGGGAGAGGGATAAGCCTCCGCCCGGGCGCCTGTGTATGCTCCGTACCGCCTCAGCAGCGATTTTTTTCCATCTCCGCGAGGAATTCCGGGCCGTATCCGTAATGCTCCACCACATAATCCAGATCCTTGTCGCCGCGGCCGGAAAGGTTCACCAGGACAGAGCCTGTCATGCCCGTCCGCGCGACCCTGATCGCATAAGCCAGCGCATGGGAGCTTTCGATGGCGGGTATGATGCCCTCGTGGCGCGACAGCAGGAACAGGGCTTCGATGGCATCGTCATCCCCCACGGTCTCATAGCGCACGCGCCCCATATCGTGGAGCATGGCATGCTCGGGGCCCACAGCCGGGTAATCCAGCCCGCTGGCGTTGGAGTAGACAGGGGCGGGATCGCCCTTCTCATCCGCCAGCATGATGCTGTTGAAGCCGTGCATCACGCCCTCGCTGCCGTATGTGACGGTAGCGGCATGGTCTCCCAGCTTCGGCCCGCGTCCAAGGGGCTCCACGCCCACCAGCTCCACGGGATCGGCAAGGAAGGGGGTGAACATGCCTATGGAGTTGGAACCGCCGCCTACGCAGGCAACGACCCGATCCGGCAGGTGCCCCGTCTGCTCTTTGAACTGCTCACGGGCCTCCTCACCGATGCAGAACTGGAAATCCCGCACCATCAGGGGGAAGGGATGCGGGCCTGCCGCGGTGCCGATGCAGTAGATCGCGTCCCTGTATTCCTTCGCGTACGCCATAAAAGCCGCGTCAACCGCTTCCTTGAGGGTCTTGAGCCCGAAGGTGACGGGGATGACGTTCGCCCCCAGCATCTTCATGCGCGTCACATTGGGCGCCTGCTTGGCGATATCCACCTCGCCCATGTAGATATCGCACTCCATGCCGAAATACGCCGCAGCCGTAGCAAGCGCCACGCCGTGCTGGCCGGCTCCCGTCTCGGCGATCAGCTTCTTTTTGCCCATGAATTTGGCAAGCAGGCCTTCCCCCATGCAGTGGTTCAGCTTATGGGCGCCGGTATGGTTGAGATCCTCCCTTTTCAGGTAGATCTGGGTGCGGCCCAGCAGGGCCGAAAGGTTCTGGCAATGGTAAACGGGGGTAGGACGCCCCTGGAAATCCCTGCGGATGCGCCTGAGCTCCGCGATGAACTGAGCGGACTGGGCTATCGTCTGGTACGCCTCGGCATACTCATTGAAGGCCTTTATGAGCTCCGGGTCATCCAGGTAATTGCCGCCGTATCTATCAAAATACCCGTCATTGGTAGGATATTCCTTAAGGTAATTGTCAAAATCCCTGTACTTATTCATGGTTCTCTCTCCTTCGGGGCTGTATTCGGGTGCATCCTTGTGATTTTAACATGTCCTTCGCTTTTTCGCAAGCGGATCCCTCACGGATATGCAAAAAGAAGGGGGGGGATACGGGCTGAAACTCATACCGTGAATTCAAAGACCGTCTCCGCATCGTTGAGGTGGTATACCTTCGGGCTGTACGGCTCTGTCACGGCCGTCCACAGCTTCTTTGCCCCGGTGTTCTTTTCGTTGTATTTGATCTCCCAATGCCCCGGATAGGAGGAAAGGATCACCCGCGCCGCCTCCAGAGCGTAATGCCTTCGCCTGTAGGCGGGGAAAACGGTGAATTCCGCCATCACATGATCCGGCGCGTGCCCGATATAGGAATAAGGGTTGATAAAGGCAAAGCCTATCATCGCATCATCGGCAAAAAGGAAAAAAGCCTTCCGCTCGGGATCGGTAAAATAGGCGTCGAACCAGCCGTAATGGTAATCCCCGTTTTCATCAAAGGGTTCCGGATAATATGCCGTCATCTCGTAGAGGTATTTCTGGTTGATCTTCCAGAGCAGCCCCTTCTCCTCCATACGCACTTCCCTCAGATCGATCATGCTTGTCTTCTCCGTTCTGTTTTCATATCCCGTCCTGTCCCGTGATAACGGGGATCAGGGGATCACTGAGCGTCCCCGCCCTGTTCCGCCTCCTGCGGCGACCAGGAGGGCTGCGTCTCTTCGATCATCAGGAACCCGTCCGTCTTTACCGCGATCTGGTACTGATCCTCGTATACGATCTCACCGGGGGTGTTCGTATAGACGAGGAAATAGGGATGGTTGTACCTTTCCAGCAGCCACAGGGCCGGCCGGATCATCCGCAGCATCTCCTGCGTATTTTCCGTTTTGAACCAGCAGACCACCGGATCCTGCTCCCGGCAGGGCTTGGGCCAGGGCAGGTGTTCGGCGAACCAGCCGTCGATCTCACGGAAAAGATCCGCATCCTCCTCTTCCATCACATCCTGCTGTATCAACTGCCAGCACATGCTGAACACGCCCTTGGCGTACATGGTGTTCCGCGCCAGTTCCTTTCCCTGTATCCGGACGTATTTGTATTCTGTCTTTTTCATACACGCATCCTCAAAACCGGTCCTGCAGGAATATTGTTCCCTTTATACGCCAGTATTTTACCATTTCCGGCCCGGTATATCAATTTGACGTCAAAAGATATTTCCGCGCATCGGGAGATCGCTCCGGATCGGTACTTGATCACTTTTTACAAATACGCTGTTGCCCATTCCGAACTCCGGGGTTATAATATACGGGTAATGCGCCTGTAGCTCAGGGGATAGAGTGTTCGACTCCGACTCGAAAGACCGTGGGTTCGAATCCCGCCAGGCGCGCCAAATAACCGGAACCGACTGGCAAGGCGGTGCCGGTTATTTTTATGGCGGGATTCGAAGGGCACGGAAGTGAATGGAAGCCCTGTGGGCTTCCAGAGCCGTGCCCCGGCTCGTCCGCAGACGAGGAATCCCGCCAGGCGCGCCAAAGCGAAGATCCTGTCGATGACGATCGATGAGATCTTCGCTTTTCTTCATGTTTCAGGTATCCGACGGGGGCGAAGAACATGATGCCGGCGGACGTCATCCGGGTCCATCCGATCGGAGAGATATCCGGAAAGAAAGCTCTCTCTCATCGTTTACAGGGGGCCCGGATCTGAAATTGCGCCGCTTTTCACAATGTGTCTATTGATTTACGGCATTTTGCGGGTTATAATCATGTACATCATTCCACTATTCTTGACAGGAGGCATATTTACGATGAAAAAACTTCTGGCTGTTCTTCTGAGTCTCTGCCTGTTCCTGGGCTGTACCGCTCAGGCGCAAACAGGTGTCCAGTTCAACGCCGATCTCACGTATCTCGGCGATACGATAGCCGATATCGCGGCGCAGTTCGGCCTGGACGAGGACGGGTGCTTCCAGGTAAACCTGGACGGCAATATCCGCGATTCACTGATCGATCTCTTTGCCCAGATCGGCGGGAACTCTCTCGTGGTCGGCTCCGGCGAAGAGGTGTATGAGATCACAACCGACAATTTGCTCCAGGCGCTTACCAGCACTGCCAGGAACATTCTCGGCGAAGATACCTTCTCCATGCTCGGCACGGCATTCACATACTACACGCAGGGCGGTTATGAGGCGGATAAGCCCATTCTTTCCGCCATCGCGAACAACGAGGTACAGCGCCTGGGCATGCTGCTGTTCGCCGGCGGCATCATCAGCCAGGCGGAAGACGGGACCGTGACCATCGATTGCGATGAAGCGCGCTTTGCCGATCTGATCAACTCCTACCTCGGCTCATTGTCCGGCGATGAAGCCGTGTTCGCCCAGCTCGCTTCTACCCAGCTCTGGAGCATCTGCGGCCTGAGCGAAGGCGGCGCAGCCGAACGGGCGGCACTTGCGGATGCATCGGTATCCCTGCCGGAAGACGTACACTTCCGCCTCCAGGCCGTGATCGCCCCCGCAGGCACTATAGACTGTGATTTTACCTATACCGACAGCACAGCGGCGCTCACCATGAAAGCCGTATTCGACGGAAATACCCTCGAGATCAACGGCGTGCTCGCGGCTGAGGACGGCACGCCCGTTACCTTCCGCGCA
>DBXA01000068.1:0-3976 GCA_002309235.1 Christensenella sp. UBA1224
GTAAAATCCGGATCGGGAAAAGAGAAGAGGAGGATGGATGCCGCGTGGATTACATGATAGGCTGTTATACGGACGGGAATCCCGGCCTCGTGAAAGTAAGGCGCTCAGGTCGTATCTATGCGCAGATTTATCCTCCGTTCAGGGCAGAACAGTATACCATTCAATGGTGGTTTTACCCTCACTAAATCAAAATAGTCCTTGACAAAGGGAGTACTACAGTATGGTAACGGAACATCCCGCATACAGAGAAGAAAAGGGACATCTGGATGAAACGCTCGAACTGATCAGGAGAGAGCGCGTGACGGCGCGCGAAGAAAAGGAAGCGGCGGAAGGCAAGCTTTCGCATGCCCGCATGTATGATCCGGATGCGCTGCCCATTCGCGAGATGCTTTATTACAGGGCCCTGCAGAACCTGAAGAACATGGACGCGGCATATAAAAGCCCCTATTTCACCCGCGTCGATTTTACGGAAGACGGCGGGGAAAAGCAGGCCGTCTACATAGGCAAATTCGGCGTTTCCGATTCCTCCGTGCGGGAGGTGCGCATCGTAGACTGGCGCGCGCCTATTGCGAACCTGTATTACGCGGGCCAGATAGGGCCCATGCATTATGATGCCCCTGACGGCCGGATATCCGGTGAAGTATCCCTGAAAAGGCAGATCGGGATAGAGGACAGCGAGCTCAAAACGATATTCGATGCGGATCTGGTCACACAGGATGCGTATCTGCAGAGCGTGCTGGGCAGCATGTCCGGCGCTAGGCTGAAGGATATCGTGACGACCATACAATCCGAGCAGAACATCGTGATCCGCTTCCCGATGGAAAGATCCCTTGTGGTGCAGGGGGCGGCGGGCTCCGGAAAGACCACGATAGCGCTGCACAGGATAGCGTATCTCCTGTACACCTATGCGGATACCGTGGCGCCGGACCGCATACTGATACTGGCGCCTAACCCCTTGTTCCTCAATTACATTTCCCTGGTCCTTCCGGATCTGGGCGTTGAAAGGGTGCGGCAGAGCACCTTCCTCCTCTTTATGAAGGATTGGATGGGGGAAGATATGCCCCGCATCGAGACCGGTGACAGGACGGAAAAGGTTTTTTCCCTTTCCCCTGAGGATTACGGGAAGCTGAGCCGCATCGCCCGGCTGAAGGGCTCCCTCATGATGGAAAAAGCCCTGGAAGAGTGGCTGGACGGGTTTGAAAAAAGCTTTGCACCCGCGGAAGGCTTTTCCTTCGGGCCGGTAAAGCTGTTCACAAAGGAAGAGCTGGATACGATATTCCTGGTGGATGAAAAGCCCTTCGCCATGAAGAGGCGCGTGGACGAATTCGCAAAGCAGCTGAAAAGAGCTGTCAAAGGCGCGGCAGCCCGCCTGAAGGCCTGGTACGCATCCGAGAGCGCGCGGCGGGAAAAGATCATACAGGAGTCCGGAGGGACGGAGGAAGAGATACACGAGCGCATACTGCGCCTGCACCTGAGTACGGATAAGGTAGTAAAGCAGATGGAGGAGCAGGCGAAACAGGCCGCTGCCTCACTGCTCAGACAGCTCCCCTCCCTGGATACGGAAAAGCTGTATACGGATTTCTGGAAGGCGATGCTCGATCGGCCGGATGCCGCTATGCGGGAAGCCGCGGCGTATACCCTGGATCGTTACAATGAGAAACACATGTTCGAGCAGGAGGATATCGCTTCCCTCGCGCTGATCACGCTGCGCATGCAGGAAAGGGCAAAGCCTGATATCCGCCATATCGTGATCGACGAGGCGCAGGATCTTTCCCAATTCGAGATAAGGATGCTCACGCGGATCATTCCCCGCGTCACCATGACGATCGTCGGGGATATGATGCAGGGCATCAACGGCTGGAGGGGCCTGGACAGCTGGAGCAGCATCACCGGGGAAGTGCTGGGCAGGGACACGGTATACCGTCAGCTGGTCACAAGCTACCGGAGCACCGTGGAGATCATGGAATTCGCCCAGAGGATCGCAGACAGGTACCCCGTTAAGGACCAGCAGCCGGTGCATCCCGTGCTGCGCCATGGGGATACGCCCGTGATCGAGACCTTTCCAAACAATGCCGAAAGGCTGGAGGCCATACGGCGCACCGTATCCGAATGGCGCGAAAAGGGTTTCCTTTCCATCGCTTTGATCGCCGGCACCGAAAAAGAAGCCCGGCTGCTTGAGAAACACCTGTCGGCCGATCTCGGCGCCGTCCGTATCCGGGAGGATGACGAGACCTATTCCGGCGGCCTTCTCATCGCCAGGGCTTCCGGCGTAAAGGGCCTGGAATTTGACGGCGTCATCGTGACCGACGCGGATGAGGAGACCTATCGGGACAGGGCAGCGGATGCAAGGCTTTTGTATGTCTGCGTCACACGAGCGCTGCACGCAGTAAGGGTGTTCTCCCTGCGGTCGAAGAGCAAGCTGCTCGAATGAGCAGCGCTCTTATCCCGCAACGTTATAAACCTCTTGCCAAAAAGCAAGGGGTTTATAACATATCGCGCCTCACGAAGTGAGGCATATCGAGTACCGAAGGTACATATCGCGTGCCGCCAGGCACATATCGCTGAACATCCGGCAGAAAGCAGTAAGCGCTGCGCCGAATCGTTGATCTCCGGCCGATAAGGATTATCCGACGCATGAATAGAAATAGCGATAAGAAAAAGGCTGCCGGAAAGACAGCCCTTTCGGATAAATCTTAAACCTGGCTGATATCAGGGCCTTTCGAGCTTGATATCCACAAAGCTGCCGCCCTGGCACCAGTTCAGGTAATCGAGGGCGTGCTTCTGGCCGGTAGCCTCCCAATCGCCGGAATAGAAGGGGTCATGGTAGCCTTCTATTGTGATATCGGAATCATAACCGTTCCGGTAGAGGATGGCGAAGATCTGGCGCCAGTCGGTATCGCCGAGGCCGGGGAAGCGCATATCGGCGAAATCCTCGCCGCTGATGATGCCCTCGGAAGATATGAGGTCCTTTTTGACCATGCCGTCCTTGCCGTGCATGTGGTATACCTTTTTGACGTAGCGGCGGAGGTTGGCGACGGGATCCACCAATTGGGCGATCTGGTGCGCGGGCTCCCATTCCAGGCCGAGGGCCGGGGAGGGAACGGCATCGAACATCATATCCCAGGCGCGGGCGTTGAAGCCGATGTTGCAGGTGGTCTTTTTCCAGGTGCCGTCCATGGGACAGTTTTCGATGCAGATCTTTACACCGTTATCTTCGGCGCATTTGCAGACCTCGGTATAGACTTTTTTGAATACGGGCATGGCGGCATCCACGCTTTCGCCTTCCAGGGCGCCGGCAAAGGTGCCCACTTTATCGATGCCCATTTTGGGAGCGGTCTCGATGCATTTCATGAGAAGCTCCTTATGGCCGGGGATCTGGAGGGCGTTGCAGTAGAAGCCGAGGATGGAAATGGGAGCGCCCAGCTCTTCGCGGGACCACTTTGCGGTATCGGGAAGGGCTTTGATGGCTTCCTCGGTGATCTTCATGTGGTGGTTGATGGCAAAGCTCTCGAAACCGAGCTTGCGCAGTTTCGGTGCCCACGCGGTAAAGACGTTTCCGGGGACGCAGGTACCTATCGGGATATGACGCATGGTGAATACCTCCTCCGTATGATATGGGATGAGAATAGTATAAGCTTTTTTGGGGAAGCAGGCAAGGGGAAGGAGAATGTATAGAAGCGGAATAGTTGGTAGTTGATAGTTGGTAGTTGGTAAGCAAGAATTCAGAATTCGGAATGCGTAATTAGGAATGAGGGATAGGTGGCAGTTGGTAGTTGGCAGTTGGGAGGCAAGAATTCGGAATGCGGAATGTGTAATTCGGAATGAGGGATAGTTGGCAGTTGATAGTTGGCAGTTGGTGATTGGTGACGGATCCCGAATTGGATAAAATTCCGAATTCCGAATTACGAATTCCGAATTTAATTACGAATTCTTAATTCTTAATCGCCAAAGGCGACAACTCTTAATTCTTAATTCT
>DBXA01000068.1:3985-10459 GCA_002309235.1 Christensenella sp. UBA1224
AGGAGGAAGGATATGGCGGAGAGCAGCTGCTGGCCGTAGATGTGAAGGCCGAAGACGGTATTCCCGCCCGCCTGGACGGCGCGCAGTATGGCGGCCGCGGCGATGGAGGCGAAGAAGCCGCAAAGGCCGCTTATGCTGTTCTTCAGGGATAGAGCCTCGGTCACGTATCTTGGGTCGATATAGCTGTAGGTGATGTTGGAGCTGTTCTGGCCGACGCCCGCAAGGCTTACGGAGTTGAGCACCGTGTAGACGATGATGAGATACCAGCGGGAGGGCACGGTGAAGATATTGACGAGGAAGGAGGCGGCGGAGATCAGAAGGGCGACCTCCATACCTTTGGCGAAGGAGGTCTTATCCGAGAACCTGCCGAAGGCATAGGAAACGGCGATGCGCATGAGATTGCCGGTGATATTGATGATCTGTATCATGAAAACGGAGAGGAGCAGGTCGTTCGTCTTATATACGCCGATAAAGCCTATGGTGAAGTACTTACCCGTGTCGTAGACGATCTGCATGAGCATGACGGATTTGAAATCACGGTTCCCCAGGGTGGCGGAGAGCACATCGCGCAGGGAAGGGGACTTTTCAGATATATCCCTCTTTTCCGGAGATATGCGGAGCAGCGTGACAAGATCTATGATGTTGAGAAGGAGTATCAGGGCGGCCAGCATGAGAAAGCCGTGCTTGATATCGCCGGATGCTTCCATCCGGTCGAAGATGCGGCCGGTCACAGCGGTAAAGAGGATGCCGGCGATGAGGGAGATGATCTCCTTTACGGAGGAGAAGGAAGCCCTCCTGCGGGGATCCACAAAGGAATTGGCCCAGCGGAAGTAGATATTGGCGATGAGGTAATTAAAGAAATAAGCAAGGAGCATCGCACCCATGGCCATCAGCCGCGCGGCCTTCCCTCCTATGGGGAGAAAGGGTATGATGTAGACGGCGAAAAAGAGCATCTGGCTGGCGGTGTGGAAGAGGATGACGGTCTTCTTCGCGTTCATCCTGGCACGGTTGAGGGCGAT
The DNA here is from genome assembly GCA_002309235.1 of Christensenella sp. UBA1224. GTDB lineage: Bacteria > Bacillota > Clostridia > Christensenellales > Aristaeellaceae > UBA1224. Next base: position 5,005 of record DBXA01000068.1, read on the forward strand.
CGACGCGAGCTGGACGACAAAGGCGAGGGAGACGAAGGAGGATATGATGCCTATGGTGGAATCATCCAGGCCCATGCTCGTAAGGAGCTTGGCGAGAAAGGCATCCGTCACGCACAGGGATACCAGGTATTCATACGCGCAGGAGGCGAGATACGCCCCGCGGGATCGCTTGTGGGAAGGGAGATCGTAAGAGCCGGTCATTTTGTTTCACCTGATGCAAAGAGATTTACCTCCCCATTATCATATCACGAAACGATGAAACAGCAACTTCTTTCAGGCTGTTTCCATGTAAAGATCGGGATAAGGCGGATCTTCCGTATGGAGAAGGGTATGGGATCCATTGACAAAGGGGATGGGAAACGGGTAGTATAGTTTCCGGGACAGACAGCTGCTGCACGGATCGCGGAGGGAGATAGGATTGAAGAGACGGTATAAAAAGTTCTTTTCGTATTACAGACCGTACAGGGGAAAGTTCCTGCTGGTGCTCTCATGCGCCGTCATAAGCGCTGCCATGGGAGTGCTCTTTCCGCTTTGCGTGCGGAACATCACGGATGCGCTCCTGACGGGTGCGAGGGCATCTGTACTGCCTCATGCGGCGCTTTTGGGGCTTTTGACGGTGACAGAGGTGTTCAGCTCCGGTTATTTCGATCTGGTGGGACACACCATAGGGGCGCGGATGGAGAACGACCTGCGGCAGGAACTGTTCGGGCATCTGGAGGATATGTCATTTCGGTTTTTCGATCAGCGCCGGGTGGGAGAACTGATGTCCAGGCTGACAAATGACCTGAATGACCTGGCGGAGATGTTCCATCACGCGCCGGAGGACTATCTGGTGTATTCGATACGGTTCATCGGATCTTCGGTGGTCTTGTTCCTGATAGACTGGCGGCTTGCGCTTTGCGCCTATGCATTCCTGCCGGTGATGGCGGTGCTCACGCTGAAACTGAACAGAAGGGTGCGCCGGGTATCGGAGGAGAACCTGGAGGATATCAGCGAGATCAATGCCCGGGCGGAGGAAGCCATTTCCGGAATAAGGGTATCCCAGGCCTTCAACAGGCAGGAGTACGAGAAAGAGGGCTTCGCGCGGGCAGGGCTGCGGTTTGCAGCCAGCCGAGGACGCATCTACGGCATGGAGATGGTGGAGGACAAAGCGCTGTACGTATTGACGCGGTGCATGTACATCGCCGTGATATTGTACGGGCTCATGCGCGTGCGTTCGGGAGGCGCGGCCGTAGCCGATCTGATCGCCTTTATCCTTTACATAGAGAACCTGACCACTCCTATCCGGCATCTTGCGTGGATGACCACCCAGTACCAGATGGGGCTGGCAGGCTTCGGAAGGGCGATGGAGCTTCTGGAAACGGTTCCGGATATCACGGACCCGGGGAATGAAGCGCCGCGGGGCATCGCCAGGGGAGATATCGCGTTTGAAGGGGTGAGCTTCCGCTACAGGCAGGAAAAGCCTGTGCTGCGGGATGTGAGCTTCCGGATAAAAAGCGGGGAGTGCTTTGCCATCGTAGGGGTCTCCGGGGTCGGAAAGAGCACGATCTGCGGCCTTATCCCGCGGTTTTACGATGTGGATAAGGGCAGGATCACCCTGGATGGAAGGGATATCAGGGATATCCCCCTTGCGTATCTGAGGGAGCAGATATCCATCGTACAGCAGGATACATATCTCTTTTCCGGCTCTGTGATGGAAAATATCCGCTACAGCCGGCCGGAGGCGACGGATGAACAGGTGATGGAGGCGGCAAGGAACGCGGGAGCGGATACTTTTATAAGAGGCCTTCCGGATGGGTACGCGACGGATATCGGGCCAAGAGGCGTACGCCTTTCCGGCGGCCAAAGGCAGCGGCTGTCCATCGCCAGGGCGTTTTTGCGCAATGCGCCTGTGCTGATACTGGATGAGGCTACAAGCGCCCTGGACAGGGAGAGTGAGCAGGGGATACAGAAGGCGCTGGAGGTGCTGCGCCGCGGCCGTACGACCATATGCGTTTCTCACAGGCTGTCCACCATATCCGGCGCGGATGTCATCTGCGTTTTGCGCGAGGGTGAGGTGTGCGAAACAGGCAGCTTTGATGAGCTCATGTCCCAAAGGGGAGAGTTTTACAGGCTTTACGGGGAATAAGGGGAAAGGATACCCCGAACGCGGCGGGATTGCTTTTTCGCCGGAAATACGTTATCATATCAGTCGAAGATTTATGCCGGTCTCTGACCGGCTTATCTCATGTAACGGGTATTGGAGGGGCCTTTTCAATGGATAGATCCAGGTTTTCGGATATCAGGAAGGATATACTGCTCGCGGCGGCGGGAACGTTTTTTATGGCGCTGTCCACGAACTTTTTTTATTCGCCGGCGGAGCTCATACCGGGCGGCTTCACGGGGCTTGCTATTATCATAAGGCATGTATTCAGGATCACCTTCGGCTGGGATCTGCCCATATGGGCGGGCAATATACTGCTGAACATACCGCTTATCCTGTTTTCGGTCAAGCTGCGCGGCTTCGGCTTTATCTCGAGGACGTTATACGCTTCTCTCATGTTCTCCGGCTGGATGCTGATACTGCCGGAGATCGCCCTGGCAGGTGATGATCTTTTCATCGTATCTGTCATAGGCGGTACACTGATGGGGATCGGCCTGGGCATCGTATTCCTCGGAAAGGCTACCACGGGGGGGTCTGACACGCTTTCCGCGCTCGTTCAGCGCCTTCTCCCGCATCTGAGCGTGGCGCAGATATACCCTGCAGTTGATGGGATCATCATACTGCTTTCGGTGTGGATATTCGGGCTGCGGGTTTCGATGTATGCGGTGATCACGGTCGTTCTGAGCGGTATCATATCGGACCGCGTGATCTCCGGCGCGAGGAACGCGAGCCTTGCCTACATCGTATCGGATTCCTATCAGGAGATAGGCAGTACCGTCATGCGGGAAATGAACCGCGGGGCGACGCTGCTCAATGCCAAGGGCATGTATACGGGTTCGGAAAAGCCTGTATTGATGATCGCCGTCGCGACAAGGGAATCGGTGAGGCTCAAAGAGATCGTGTATTCGGTAGACCCTCTCGCTTTCATGATCATCACGGATGCCAACGAGGTGCGCGGGGAAGGCTTCCTGAAATTCACAAGAGAGGAATTGTAGAAGCAGCTCTCAGCCGATACGGTGTTCGCGGCCCTGGATGGAACCAATTTGGCTTGATCTTGTCTTTTGTTTAAGGCAGGTTAAGCCTGTTTTATTTTCCCGCACACAGCGAACAGGAGTGCTTTGCAGTGCGTATATAAAGATGTCAGGAGGGGAGAGAAAAGCTCCCCCGGAAAAAAGAAAATGGAGGGCAAAGCAATGAAAAAGGCAACAGCGATCCTGGTTCTTATCATGATGGTATTCGGTATTTGCGCGGCGTACGCGCAGGGCCTGGGGAGCAGCGGGGACAATGCCCTCGGCGGATGGAACATGGCTGAAGCAACGGAAGGCACCCTCCCCGAGGAAGCGAAGGAAGCGTTTGAAAAGGCGCTGGACGGCTTTGTAGGGTCGGATATCATACCGGTCGCACTGATCGGAAAACAGGTCGTGGCCGGCACCAACTACTGCATACTGGCGGCTGTCGCCCCGGTCGTGCCGGACGCGGTATTTGAGTGGAAGCTCGTCTATGTATACGCTGACCTGCAGGGCGGCGCGAAACTGATGGCCATCGAAGATATCTATGAGGAAGAGGAAGAAAAAGGCGCCGTTATGGGCGGCTGGGAAGCCGCGGAGGAGACGGGAGCAGCCGGGGATGAGGCCTGCGAAGAAGTGCTCGCGAAAGCGCTGGAAGGCTTCGTCGGCTCGGATATCGAGCTCATCGCCTGCCTTGGCACCCAGATCGTGGCCGGAAGGAACTACTGCATGCTGTGCAGGGTAACGCCCGTGGTGCCGGACGCGAGGGGCCGCATCGCCCTGGTCTACATCTATGAGGACCTGGAAGGCGGCGCGAAGATCACCGATATCCTCAATGTCGAGCTTGGCGCAGGGGATGTTTACTGAGAATAAAGGGGAACAGGAATTGCGGGCAGCCGTTTGGAGGCTGCCCGCTTTTTTGCTGCTTGTCCTTCGGACTCGGTAAAAAGTATGGTTTGCGTTTCATGCATGATCACGGGGACCGGATCTGTGGTATAATCCGGGGTATGGTGCTCTTATCTCACCACAGGAAGGATCATCGATCAATGATTGAGAAAACAGTGCTTTCGGCAAAGGAATTCAAAAAAATACGCTCTCTTACGGCATGCGCTATGCTTCTGGCGATTCAGGTCCTGCTGAATTACGCGGGTTCGATACCCATTGGTCAGTCTATCCGCATCAGCTTCGGGTATATCTCAAACGCGATAACGGGCATGCTCTTCGGGCCGGTCCCCGCGATGCTGAACGGTATCATTTCTGACCTGCTGGGCACCGTATTAAAGCCGATCGGCCCGTATTATCCAGGCTTTACGATAAGCGCCGGTCTCGTGGGCCTCACATACGGTTTCGCCCTTTACCGGGAGGAGCTCACCTGGCTGCGCGTTTTCCTGTGCCAGCTTTTCATCGCCGTGTTTCTGCATTTGCTGCTCAATACCCTTTGGCTGTCGGATCTGTACGGGAATGCGTTCTTTGTGATGCTGCCGGGGAGGATCACGAAAAATGCCCTGCAGCTGCTGGCGGATGCCATACTGCTGCTTCCGATACTCAAATGGGTATACGCGCAGCGGGACGGAGCTCTGCGCTTCCTCCGGTGAAACGCTCTTTTCCCGGCATATTTCTTTTGTATGGCACAATTTTAACTTTAATATACGATATTTGATGTTTACTATTGCCTTTTCAGGTGTTAACCTATAGACAGGATCGGGTATACCGTCAAAAGATCGACCGCAGCCTGGCTGCGAAAGTTGGGAGGATATCATAATGATGAAACTCGTATTGGTCCGTCATGGTGAGAGTGAGTGGAACAAGCTGAACCTGTTCACCGGCTGGACGGATGTGGACCTGAGCGAAAAGGGCCATAATGAGGCCGCGGAAGCCGGCAGGCTCCTGAAGGATGAAGGCTTTGATTTTGACGTCTGCTACACCTCTTACCTGAAGAGGGCGATCCATACCCTCAATCATATCCTTGACAGCATGGACCGCAATTGGCTGCCCGTCGTGAAGACCTGGAAGCTGAACGAGCGTCACTATGGCGCCCTGCAGGGGCTCAACAAGTCCGAAACGGCTGAAAAGTACGGTGAGGACCAGGTGAAGATCTGGCGCCGTTCCTTCGACGTCAAGCCGCCGGAGCTCACGGTGGAGGATGACAGGAATCCTGCCAACCAGGATATGTACCGCGGTGTGGATCCTAAGGAGCTGCCCCTGACAGAGAGCCTGGAGACCACCATCGAGCGCGTTGTTCCTTATTTTGAGGGGACGATCAAAAAGGATATGCAGGCAGGCAAGCGCGTCATCATCGCCGCTC
>DBXA01000037.1:0-179 GCA_002309235.1 Christensenella sp. UBA1224
TGCGGTCCGATTGAATCCAGAGGAACGCTTTCAATATCCCAGACAAAGATGACAAAGTGCGGATTCCCGATCGAAACAGGCGTTCCACTGACCATTTGATCTCCAATGAAGACGTTCCGGTCTTCTTCGGCCGCGGCTTTTCCCATATCCACTGTCGCACTCCTGACTTTTCCGCCCCT
>DBXA01000037.1:244-2055 GCA_002309235.1 Christensenella sp. UBA1224
CCTTTGTCGTAGACGTATTTCCCCACACATCGGATCCCGTTTCCGCACATCATTGCCTCGCTTCCGTCGGCATTGAAGATACGCATCTTGAAGTCTGCGATGCGGGACGGAGAGATGTATATCATGCCGTCCGAACCGGCGCCGAAATGGCGATCCGACAGCTTCTGTGAAAGCACTGCGATATCAGGCGGAACCTCTCCGTATACATACAGGTAATCGTTCCCCAAGCCTTGCATTTTCGTGAAGTGCATAAACTCATCTCCTTTATTCAGGTACCCTCTGCGGGCGAGCCGGCTGCATTGCTTCCCTTTTCTCAAGCGCTTTTATGATCGCTTTTACTCTACATCCTGAAGGGCGTCGTAACCTTCTTCTCCCGTACGGACCTTGACCACGTTTTCCACGTCGTATACGAAGATCTTTCCGTCCCCGATATGGCCGGTATAAAGAACTTTCTTTGCTGTTTCGATCACATCCCGAACAGGGATCGCCGAGACGACGATATCCACCTGAACCTTGGGCCGCAGGTCTGTTTCCACCGCAACGCCGCGGTAAAACTCCGTATGTCCCTTCTGCATACCGTAACCCATCACGTGGGAAACCGTCATGCCGGTGACCCCAAGCTTCGACATAGCATCTTTCAAGGCATAGAGCTTTTCTTCCTTGAACACGATCTCAACCTTGCTGAACTTATGACCCTCGAAGGAAGGCTCCCGTTTCACAGGGATGGCTTCCGCCACAGGCGTTGTTCCCGTAACAGCTACGATCTGATCTCCTGTGCCGAACTCGGCATACTTATCCACCGCCGGCATGAAATCCGCGTAAGCACTCGGCAGGCCATGCTCGCTGATATCCAGGCCCGCAAGCTCATCGGCAGGCTCAGCACGAAGGAAATCAACCTTTTTCAGGATCAGGAAGAAGCACAGCATGGTAATCGCTGCCCATGCGGCGACCGCCGCAAATCCAAGGATCTGGATACCAAGCTGCCGGAAACTTCCCGTGTAGAGAAGACCGTTCAGGCCCGCAGGAGCATCCGGATTTGCCAGAAGGCCGACGGCAATCGTTCCCCATATGCCATTTGCGCAGTGCACACCGACCGCTCCCACGGGATCGTCAATGTGCAGCTTAAGATCAAGCACTTCCACTACGACCACGACAAGGATACCGGCCACAAGACCGACTATGCCGGTGCCGATCGCATCAAATGCATCACAGCCTGCAGTTACGGCAACCAAGCCGGCAAGAGAAGCGTTCAGGCACATGGAGACATCCGGTTTACCATTCTTGACCCATGTGAAGATCAATGTGGTACAGGTCGCCACCGATGGTGCAATGGTAGTTGTCAGAAAAATAGAAGAGAGCTCCGAAGGCGAGGCGGCTGCCGCGCCGTTAAAGCCATACCAGCCCAGCCAAAGGATAAATACACCCAGCGCGCCGATCGGAATAGAGTGGCCCGGTATCGCGTTGATCTTTTTGACTTTTCCGCTGCGATCCTTCACATACTTGCCGATGCGCGGGCCAAGGACTGCCGCCCCGATCAGAGCAGCGATACCGCCCACCATATGGATCGCCGCAGAACCCGCGTAATCATGGAATCCGATCTGTGCGAGCCATCCGCCGCCCCAGATCCAGTGTGCCTCAATAGGATAGATCAGCAGACTGATCACTGCCGAATAAACACAATAGGCCGAAAACTTCGTCCGCTCTGCCATTGCGCCGGAGACTATAGTCGCCGTTGTGGCGCAGAAAACGAGATTGAATACAAAATAGCTTGCGTCAGTAAAGCCCTCAGAAGGGGACGCGATGAACTCCTT
>DBXA01000037.1:2159-9139 GCA_002309235.1 Christensenella sp. UBA1224
TTTTTCATGATGATGTTGCCGGCATTCTTAGCCCGGGTGAAACCCGTCTCCACCATGGCAAATCCCGCCTGCATCCAGAACACAAGCGCAGCGCCGATTAAGAACCAGAATTCTATAGTCATTACGATCGCCTCTCTTCTTTCATTACTCCACACTGAAAAGGATATCGCCATAAGCCGGGAAGGGTCAATAACTCCCGGCGGTGAGCAACTCCGCGCAGTCACAGGGAATACGAAGTCCCGCGCATTTCGGGCAGAACCGTATTTGTCCTCATCACACAGCCGTCAAAAACCCTGCTTCCGAAACGATCCGATACTGTACTCATGTTTCTGTCTCCTTTTGATAAAAATGATCAAAAGCAAAGACTCCTTTCATGTGAACACAAAAGACGCCTTTGCCTTTTTATCCGTATTCAATTCGATCCGCCCTTTTCCCGCCGGAAAAGAGAAAAGGGCGTCTTAGAGTCATATCACTCAAAGACGCCCTTGTCTTTATGATTTGTGATTATAGCACGCCGCTCCTGTATTGTCAACACTATATTGCAGGATTTCATAAAATCTCCTGCGGATCTCCACGGACTGATCGCAAAATTTCCTGTTCCCCTTGGAAGATTGCAAGTTCACTGCTGTAAAACCTGCAAATGAGCAAAGGCGTTCATACGCGTACATCCTTGTATCCCTGTAATCATACTTCACCCAAATATTTACGGAAGAGGGCCATCCGGCAGTATCAACCTTGCCGGACATCCTCTCTTCCGTTTTCATTCCCCTTCGACAGTCTATACACCGAGCAGCCGATCCAGATTGAAACGTGCCGCGCAGAGCCCCTTATCATAGGGATCCCTGTCTCCATATTCGTAGAGGAGCACGAAGAGATCTCTGTTCTTGTCATATGCCAATGACGAATATGCGCAGTACCTGTCGTCGATCAGCTTCTTATATCTCCAGCTCTCCCCGCCGTTCATGCTGATCCAAACTGTCATATTTCTGCGGATCTTCTGTTCATTCAGCGAAGCATACAGCAGCATATTTTTGCCGCACGTTCCCTTGCCCTGCAGGCAGATCACATCCGGAAGTACCTGCTTATACGCCTGATCAAGCCCTTCTATACGCTCTTCCGCCGAGCAAGCCTCCCCTTCTCTATCCCGGCTGGCTGGTTTATATCACATTTCCACTGATTATTGGTCATTATGATCATTGTGAACCTCTCCTCCGGTCTTCAAAATATCAAAACGGAAAATGCTCAGTGATGCTCTTAAAACAATATGTCCGCAGGAAATAACCAGTCCATTACGATCATAAACAACTCAATCCGATAAATAAAGTTGTTCTTCAAGCTTATTCTAAAATCCTGTTTTCCACCAACAGATCCTCTGAATGCAGATGCTATATCCGCATATACAGCAGCTTCTATTCCCGGACTCCATTCAATCATATACCCGAAACAGGTATTTCCCAGTATCTTCCCTTCCCCCTCTTGCCAGGTTCGGGATGAAAGAGGGTTCCTCTTTATATCAGGATCAGTCTGCTGTAAACCCGCGGCGCAGAATGCCGATCCAGTCCCGCTTCATGTACAGAAAGCGTATAATGTTGACTCGCTTCGCATTATCATCCACCACGTAGAAAGCGAGATAGTTGTTGATCTGGACAAACCGGATTCCCCAGGCCTTGAGGACGGGATCGGAAACGACCGCAAATCGCTTGGGCTTTTCCGCCAATGTGGGGAGCGTTTCCTCGACAGCGTCAAGCAGGCCGTCAGCCGCCTGGGGATTCATGAGAACGTATTCAATATAGTCCGCCGCTTCGCCTATGTCGTTCTCCGCTGATCCCGTGATGTGCAGNNTCGTACTTCATCTTTTCCTACGGCTCCTTATATCCGCCATAGCCTCGGAGAAGGGACGGATATTGCCGCGCTCGACATCATTGAGGCCTTCCTGCAATTTGGAATAAAGCTCGAACCGCCCGACCAGGCGCTCATAGGCCTCGATGCTCATGACGGCCAGGTCGCCCTTGCCGTTCTTCGTGATGAAAACCGGCTCGGCAAATTCGTGGCAGATAGCGGAGATCTCGTTGTACCCGTTGCGCAGGTCTGCGCTGGACTTAATCATCGGCATGTGGACACCTCCTCGTCGATAACAAAATTATACCAGAATTTCTTTATAACATCAACCTGAAACGGAGGATCTTTTTAAGCCTGATCCAAAGGATATTCCGGGCGAAGGACAAGCCCGCGAACCATCTGAGCATTACTGCTTTTTCAGGATCTTCCTTTCCACGTCTGCCGGAATCGGTAGCCCCGGNNCTTTTCTCCCCGTTCACGAGCACCACGTTCATGACTTCGACTTCGATCTTCTGCCAGACGCCCTCGACCACATACGGTTCGTTTTCCAGATACGCGTTGAGCGCATCGCGGTCAGGGAACTCCATTACCAGCGCGGATCCTTCATCCTGCCCTCATCGTCCAGCAGCCCGCCTGCGCAGATGACCTGTCTGCCCATGGCCTTCATTCCCTCCAGGTGGCGGGGCCGGACGGCCATCCGCTTATCCAGCATCCCTTCGCCGTCATAGGCTTTTACGATAAACTGCATCATGTATCCTCCCATCATTTCTTCCGGCAGCGCATTTCCATCCCTGCCGCTCTATACGATCTATGCGGGATTCATCTTGCGATCTCTCCCCTGTATCCGCTGATCCCGCCGATACTCTTTACCCGGTACCCCATCTTTTTCAGTATCCCGGCTGCGCGCCTGCTCCTCGTGCCCCGGAGGCAGTAAAGAAAGAGAGGCGTACCCTTGGGCAGTGTGATCCGGCCGATCGCCGAAAGGGGTATATTCACCGCGCCGGGGATGTGCCCGGCCCTGAACTCCTCCCCTTCCCGGACGTCGACCAGGACCGCGCCTTTCGTTGACCGGTACTCCTCCAGGCCTTTATTTATATTTCCAAACAGCATCTTCTCGCGTCTTTCCCGCCTGTTCGCGGCTTATCACAGTTTCCCTTCCTTTTCCGCCTTCTCCACCAGCGCGGCGAAATCCTGATAGTGCCAGTCTGGCGTAGGCTTTTCGCAGTCGATATCGTGGAAAAAGCAGCTCGGGATCTCCTTCTGCTCAAGGTTCTTCAGGATACAGAGGCTGCATCCCTGCTCATGGTTCACGGGATGGCACGGGCATTTATAGTCTGTGCATGTGCAGTATTCCCTTGCGTCTCTCATTTTGCCATCTCCTCCAGCGTCTTCCCGGTCAGCCTGTAGGTCGTCCAAATGTCCATAGGCTCCGCGCCGAGCGAACGGTAAAAGGCGATGCTCGGCTCATTCCAGTCCAGGCAGCACCATTCCAGCCGCCCGCAGCCGCGTTCTACGGTGATCTCAGCCAGTTTTTTCAAAAGCCCCTTCCCGTATCCTTTTCCCCTGTACTCCGGGAGCACGAACAGATCCTCCAGATAGATGCCGGCGCGCCCGAGGAACGTCGAAAAATTATGAAAGAACAGGGCAAAGCCCACTTCCTTATCCTCTTCGCATACGAACAGGACTTCTGCCCTGCGCTTTTCGAATATCCATTCGCGCAGCAGCTCCTCCGTCGCCACGACCTGATCCGTCATCTTCTCATATTCCGCAAGCCCGCGGATAAAGCCGAGTATGAGCGCGCAGTCTTTTTCTGCCGCAAATCTGAATCTCACCGCCATCTCTCCCTTCCGGATCCCCTTGCCGTACCGGCCCTGTCAGCCCCGGAGCTGTTCTCATTGTGTGGATTTCCGGGCAGACCGGCACTTCAGCAGGGAACATTATATGCGGCCGGCGATCGTATTTCAAAGGAGGAAGCCCGCTGCACGCATATCGGCTGTCGTTCAGTCAGTCATCCTCGGATTCATCCTGTTCGTCTTCCTCGTCTTCCAGCTCCAGAAGCTCTTCCATATCAATTTCTTCCCTCGATCGTTTTCCCCCAGAGTTTTTCCCCTTCCCCTTTATGAGGGCGTATAAAACAAACGCGAGAACGCATAAAACGAAAACCAGCATATGATCACCTGGATTCTCCCCGGCTGGGCAGAGCAAAGCCGCTCATTGTCCCTTAAGGCCGGAAGCTCTCAGCACAGCGCGCGCTTCCATAAGCGCAAAACCCAATATGTTGTCCCCGGACCATTCGGCCGCGTCAAAGCGCCTAGCGTCATCCAGCCCGATGCCGCAGGCCCATATCTTGTCCGATCCGGCACACTCCACCAGATACGCTTCCCCCGTATCCAGCAGCTTCCGCTTCAGTTCGCCGTTCTGTGTGAATTTGGCGATCAGCCCCCTGAACAGGACCATCTGGCGCATTCCTGCCCATACAGCCCCGATATACCCGGCCGCCTTACGCCCGATCGCCTGCTGTTCGGCCGGATCCCCTGCCGCAAGGACCGCTTTCGCGGATGCCTCGTCGCCAAAAGCAAGGCACTTCCTGTACATGATATACTGCTCAACGCAGGAAAACCGCACGCCGTCTGTTTCGAACGGAGAAGGATACCAGTTGCTCAGATATCCATGCGGTTCCTCCGGTCTGTGGAAAAAGTATGCGTCTTCTTCCCTTCCGGAGATCCGGAGCTTATCCGGCATCTTTCCCGCCTTCTTTATGCTGTCCGCCGTTTCCGAAAGCCACTGGTGATAATAGTCATATTTATCCTGTGTCCACCAGTTCAAAAGCTTGTCAAGCGTTTGGGCATCTTCGGCCGTACTGGTGCATTTATACTGTTCCGGATCGCGGTTGACCGTTACGAGATGATCGTTATCCTGTTTGAAATCGATCCGATAGATGCAGAGTCCGGTCCAGCTGCGGTGCGCGAACAGCGTATCCCCTTCCATATACCAGAACCATTTGTCCTCCATCTCCTGCGGGATGTTCCCCCGGCGGAGCGCCTCCATCTGCCCGGCAGTGAACGTTCGGCGCAGGATGAAGCTGTCGTGCCTATCCGGCATATCTTTTGTCTTCCAATCGTTTCTTTCGGCGATCTTGTAACGGGAGGCGCCGCTCCCCAGCAAAGCCTCATGGCCGATCCTGTATACCTCATCGCTGATCACGGCGAACACGATATCGAGATCCCCTCCCTTTTGGTTGTCAAGGAAATCCCTGCAGGCGTCAAACGCCCTGTACCAGGCGTATTTTACCGGATAACCGTATATTCCGGCGGATATCAGCGGAAAACCGATGGATCTGCATCCGTTTTCAACAGCCAGCTCCAGGGCCCTGTGATATGCTCCGTAAAGCAGATCCGGCTCATTGTGTTTCCCATCCTTCCATACGGGGCCGACCGCGTGGATGATATATTTGGCCTTCAGGCCAAAGCCCGGCGTGATAACGGCAGATCCCGTATCGCAATGGCCGATCTGATCACATGCCTTCTGCAGTTTTTCATATCCGGCAGCCTGAAAGATCGCCCCGCATACGCCGCCGCCCGCCTGCAGGCCTTCATTGGCAGCATTGACGATCGCATCCGTATCCAGGTCGGTGATGCTGATCTTCCTTATACGGATCGTGCTCATAAAGTCACTCCTTTTTTGAGTTTTCAGTTCTCAGTTTTGAGTTTTCAGCGGACAGGAAGCGGTATGCTTCATTCCCCTTTATTTTGACGCGGAACCAAAGACCCGTTTTTCATGATCAACGCTTTCTGCATAGGATCTCAAGCTGTTGTTCGGATAAACGGTCCATTCCGAAAACCCGGGTCCCTGATCCCTTATTTCCCGAAAAAAACTGCAATATTCCGATACGCAGCCTGCAAATGCGTCTGCATGGACATAAAGCCAGAGCGGCAGGGCAGCGCTTCAGGTTTAGCTATACTAAACAAAGTATGCTTCGAAAGTTTTCAGTTTGGGTTTCCGCGGACAGGAAGCATTCGCGATCAGGGCCTGTGAACAGATATTTCAGTCCGGCCCGCACGGGGGCTGTCATCTTCGCTTTGAACACTTTCTTCCCTGCCCCTCAGCTCTTCAGGAAGTCCATAACTGCCCGGTTGAATTCCTCCGGATGCCTGCCCGCGATGAAATGATCCCCTTTGATGAAGACGAGCTCCGCCGCCGGGATACCGGCTGCGATCAGCTCCGTGTGTTCTTTCCGGATCATGTCTCTTGTCCCCGCGATGACCAGCGTCCTTGCGCGGATCGTTTTGAGCTCTTCGGGCCTCACGTTCGGATCGTTGACCATCAGGCCGAGCATTTCCGCGTTCGCTCTTGCCGACTCACTCTTCCCGGAAAACCTGCTTGCGATCCGGTATCCGATCTCGATCGGGATCTGGATATGTCGTTTTACGCCCTTCGGGTCCAGATTTGCCCCGTTCAGGATCAGGCGATCCACCCGGTCAGGGTGCCGCATCGCGAAGATCATGGCGATATTCCCGCCGTCCGAAAAGCCGAGCAGATGCGTCTTTTCGATATGATGTTCGTCCATAAATACGAGCAGGTCATCCGCAAACTGCCGTATCGTAAAAGGCCTGTCGCCCCTCGGCGTCCTTCCATGGCCCCTGGTATCTATCGCATAGACATGGTACCATACGGCAAAAGCATCGATCTGGCCCCTGAAATAATCACTGTTCTCGCCGTTTCCGTGCAGCAGGATGATCGGATCCCCATGTCCGCTTTCAATGTAATGATGCTTGATCTCCATAGGCATTATGACTCCGGTCGATATTCATACACATGCTTTACAGGTCTCAGTTTCTTGTCACCAGTTCGTATTTGTCGATCGCATCCGGCAGAACCTTCACCTCTGCTGATCCCGGTCTTTCGGCGCATCAAAACGCCTCTCCTGTACTGCGTTCCATCTTGATCAGATATTCTTTAGTGCCTTCTTCCGGTTTTCTTTCACCGCTGTCGTGAAAACCGTGAGCTTCATAGAATCTTATGGCATCGATATTCTTTTCGAGCGCCCAGAGGAAGCTGACGCCGAACTCTTCTTTAGCAAATTCCAGCAGTTTTGAACCGACTCCCTGCCCCCAGAAGAAGTAATCCACATACAGTTCGAC
>DBXA01000037.1:9199-10252 GCA_002309235.1 Christensenella sp. UBA1224
ATATGATCGAGTACTTCCGGCTTATCGTATTCCTGCGAGACCCTGATCACCTGCAGTTCCCCGAATGAATAATCGTCGTTCTGAAAGATCGGCCTGTATTTTATCCTTTTTACAAATACCAGTATCTCGGCGATCCTGGACAGATCCCTTTTTTCCGCTTTTCTTATCATTGCGCATATCCCTTCGCGATAAACATCCCGTACTCCTTTAGGGAACATCTCTTTGCACGTTCTATTAAGATGTTCCCTTAAAAATAGATGGATCTATAAAGGCGCTGATCGTTAAAAGGTGTCCTGCTGCTTCTTACCCCTCTTCATCATAGTCCTCCGATGTAAGAAGTACCGCCGGCGTGTATTCGCATCCCGGCACCATCTGCCTGATAATGGCAAAGCAGTCTTTAAAGTCATCTCCCGGGAGGAAGAAATCCCTTGTGGCCTTGGTTTTATCCGCGTATGTGACCGTGAATGAGGTAATACCGGCATCTGCTGCAAACGGTCCATCCTCCCGGTCAAGGATGATCTCAACCGCAGCAGCCGCCTCTCTGAACAGCTTTTGAAAGATCGGGCTGGAGGTTTTATATGCCCATTTCCTCGGCATATTGATCTCACTTTCCACCACCGGCGTATATTCATAACGGATGAAATCACGACCGATAGTCACTTTGTCGCTAAAGGCCTCGTCCGCCGGACCGTACCCGGAACCGCCTTTGATCACGATCCTGATAATGTCCGCCATAATGCGCCTCAATCCTCCTGTACGCCCATGCTTACTGCTTATCGTTCGTATCGTCTTTGTGTTCATCCGTATTTTTGCGGCCCAGCACAAGGCCAAGGCACACTCCTGCAGAAAGTCCGATCGGCATCCACAGCCCAATATTATGTGTTGCCGCACCGATGGCTGTCCCGACAGCAAGTCCTATGCACATACCGGTCGGAAGACCGGCCTGGCCATTATCCTTTTTGCTGTTTTTATTGTTTTCATTCATGATAGGTGCTTCCTGTAAACACCGATTTGGCAATATCCCGATAAACGGGAATTTGTTGAGCAATATCA
>DBXA01000140.1 GCA_002309235.1 Christensenella sp. UBA1224
ACGAAGCCGAGCTCCGCCTGTATGATGCCAGGATTCTCCCGGGCGATCCGCAGCATCTCCTCAAACAGCTTTGTGCCTATCCCCTGGTTCCAGTAATCCTTCAGCAGGGCGATCACGATATACGCCCTGTGGCGGATCTTGATCCTATCCTGCCAGCGTATGGTACAGCTGCCGGTCAGCTTTCCCTCTGCGATACACACGAGCATGGTCTCGTTTTCGGAGGAATTTACCCTGTCAAAGAGAGCCTTCTGCCCTTCCGCGGTATACTGATCGCACTCTTCGGGGCAGCGCAGCAAAAAATCCGTCTCCCCGGCGGAAGCGCGCAGGAATTCCAGCATACCGGGGATATCCTCATCCCGCGGGCTGCGGATCACGGCCTTCCTCCCGTCCTTCAGGGTAAAAGGTATCTCCTGTACGTGCATATGCATGCCTCCCGTAAAAGCGGTTGATCTTCCTGAATGATAGCAGATTACGGGCAGCCGGTCAACAAGGCAATTAACGCTATCTGGCTGTATCCGTCATAGCCGAGATGCTATAATAGCCGACAGAGCCGGGAAGGACATATGTTATCAGTCCGGCATCCGGAGGGAGATCAGCATGACGGAAAAGAACATATTCGAAAAAGGCGATATCCGCCTGACCTACCTGAAGCTCGCGCTTCCGGTGGTACTGGGTATGGTAAGCTCCATTGTATACAATATTGCGGATACCTATTTTATTTCCCGGACGCAGAATACGGCCCTTGTTGCGGGTGTTTCCCTGTGCGCGCCGGTATTCACCGTTATCATGGCTTTCGGCAATATCTTCGGGCAGGGCGGCATGTCGCTGATCTCCCGCCTGTTCGGAAAGGGCGATATGGCCAATGTCAAAAGGGTGAGCGCGTTTTGCTTTTATACCGCGCTGATCACGGGAGCGGTGCTGGCGGCGCTGCTGCTCGTGCTGCGGGGGCCTGCCCTTGGCATGCTCGGCGCGGATGAGGAGACGTTTGCCTATGCTTCACAGTATTTTACCGTGCTTGCCGCGGGCGCGCCGCTGATACTGGTGAGCTTTATCCATACGAACCTGCTCCGGAGCGAAGGCTTCGCCTCCCTCTCCATGGCGGCGACCATGGCGGGCCTGCTGCTCAATGTGATACTGGATCCTGTCATGATCACGGGGATGGGCATGGGCGCTTTTGGCGCGGCCCTCGCGAGCGTGCTGGGTTACGTGCTCCAGGATGTGATGCTGCTCGTATTCGTACTTCGAAAGAGCAAAATGCTCTCTGTGGATCCGTCTCTCATCCGCATAAGCCCCTCTTATGCCGCGCAGATCTTTTCCGTCGGCATTTCCGCTGCTCTGGCCAATTGGATGTCGAGCCTGTGCCTCATCGTCACCAACAATTTCCTGCTCGCATACGGGAACGATAAGATCGCGGCCATGGGCATCGCCCAGAAGGTGCTCATGATCGTCCTCTTGCTGATCGTGGGCTTTTCCTTCGGCGGCGCCCCGATCTACGGCTATTACTACGGCGGCAGGCGCATGAAGGAGCTCAAAAGGCTCATCCGTTTTGTGCTTTGCTTCCTGGTTGGTATGTCGCTTGTCCTCTCCTGCGCGCTGTTCCTGGCGGCTGAAAAGTGCGTGGGCGTATTCCTGGAGGATCCCTCCGTCATGGAAGCCGGTGTATTCATACTGCGCTGCCAGATATCCACCATGTGCCTTGCTGCTGTGGTGCAGGTCATCATCGTGATATACCAGGCATCGGGCCGGGCGGCGGAAGCGCTCATCGTGTCCCTCATGCGGCAGGGCATCGTATTTTTGGCGGTCATATTCATCGCCGGCCGCCTGGCGGGATATCACGGCGTCATCTGTGCCCAGCCGGTTTCGGATATTTTGACCTTTGTTCTGGCGGGCTCCCTGTTCCTGAAAAGGTATTACCTGAAGCTGGAGGCCGCGGACAGGGACAGCGCCTGATGACAGCGGAGCTATACCGGCTTTGATAGAACGAAAAATGGAGGTACGCTTTCCCTTCCCGTGTGCGGTGGGAATGCGGCGGAAATGAGCATTTATCAGAAAAACCTGCGCAAATTGGGATTATTGCTGATCGTCGTATCGGTGCTGGACGCGATATTGGAACTGACGTTTTACAGGTACCTGTCGTCATCCTCCATGGTGTTCAGCAGGCAGATCCAGTCCCCTCTCGGCATATGCCTGAAGGATGGGCTGGGCCTTGCAATGGGCTGCCTGGCGTGTTACCTGTATGATAACAGGAAGTATTCCCGCCTGATCGTCCGCATACAGGTGCTGATCCTGGCGGCGGAATTGCCCATTGTCGTCATCACGACGCAGGGAAACATGGTGAACCGCGTCGACAGCCTGATAAGCGTCACCCTGATACTGGCCGCATTGGTCCTCTATACCGCGCTGCAGCTGGAGAGGAGCGAGCGCAGCTGGCGGCGCATCTGCGATGCAAAGCCTTCCGTTCTCGATCTGAAGCTTTCGGACGTCCGCCGGTGGTTCAACCCGATCGAGATCGGCCCCAAGCTCGAATTGAACGGGGAGATATCCTCCGTGGTAAACCGTTTTCTGCAGACCTCGAAGGAGCCGCGGCCGCTGGTCATCACCGTCCGATGCCCGGGCAAGGTTTCGGAGCCGATGCGCGCCACCATGCGGGAAGTCTTCCAGATGTACTACGAGGATGAAGAACGGCATATCAACGGATACCTTGAAAGGCGCTATATCCGCGTGATGGCCCTGGTCATCATCAGCATACTGGCGGTCACGGTATGGATCAACTTCTCTCCTTCCAATGATGAAGGCGTGACATGGACGATCCTCAGCAATTTCGCGGCTTTCAGCCTCTGGCAGATCGGCAGCACGTATTTTGAGCGTTCCGAAGGATACGCCGAACTCCTCCAGGCGCAGATCGCCAAGCAGGCGGAGCTCCGGTTCTGGGAGGATTGAGTGCAGGAGGCATTGCTCCTTTACAGGGATTGTGATACGTTGTCCGGATGCAGCAGGCTTTTTTCTTTTGTCCGGTATTCCTCCGGTGTATGACCTGTGTGTTTCTTGAAGGCGGTAGAAAAATAAGTGGACGAAGCATAGCCCAGAGAATCGGAAATCTCGCTTATGCTGATATCCGTGTTGCTCAGATATACTTTGGCGGCGTCAAACCGCATAGCGTTGGCATAATTATTGTATGTGCTGCCTGTATATGACCGGAACATGCGGCTCAGAGTGCTTTCTGATATGGAAAAATGCCTCGCTATTTCGGAACGTTTATAATGCGTTTCGATATGCGCATACACAAACAGGAGTATGCTGTCGAACAGATGTGATTTGCCCAGGTTTGAATCCCTGAAGGGCAGGAAGTAATTCTCCAGACAGGAATACAGCAGCGTGAACATATACGATAAGGGCATCAACAGAGTCTGGATACTTTCCATCGGCGGACGGTCGCGGCGCAGTGAAGACTGCATCTTTCTTATCGCTTCCGTGCTGATTTGGTATCGATGGGCGATTTTCTCCGTCTGCTTGTCCGCTTTTTCCGGATCACCCCGGTAACCTGAGACACTGATAAAACCGATGATCCTTTCTTCACTGTCTGTGATCGGAAAGATGTATTCTCCGACTCCCAGCCAGCAGGTACCGAAAAAAGGCTTGGTGCCGATCTTTTCGTAGAGTTTATTCTTTCTTGAAGAGCAATGTTCTGAAATTTCGACATTCAGTTGACGTACATACCGGCAATAAGAGCAATCGTGAAAACAGTATGGGCGTATATCAGCCGTAAAAGGCGCAAATACCTTTTCGAACTGATTAAGAGAGATGCAGATATCCAGCTCGTTTCGCAGATGCCTGATATAAGCTATGATATCTTCTACAAGATCCTTCAGGTATTCGTCAAGTACTTTGAGCTGCATAGGGTCACCTTATTCTTTCTTTGCATTATCCTGAATACAAGTGCCTTAATCGACAGTCCTCTATTTTGCGATATGTGGAGAGTTGGTCCTGCTTGACCGGATATTTAATTTTTTTGACCTGTTATTTTATTCTATTTTATTCATTTTATGTTATGATTATTTAAAGAATAGGATTCTTTTGAAAGGAGGGACGCACATTTGTATGTTTCTGTACCGCGGCGAAGACTCAGCGATCGTTTTATCAGGAGTGTGCGAAAGTACTGGATCTACTATGCGATGATGATACCGGGACTCATACTGGTCGCAACGTTCAGTTATGCTCCTATGTACGGCATCGTGCTCGCCTTCAAAAACTTTAAGATGAAAAAGGGCATATTGGGGTCTCCCTGGATGGAACCTTGGTATGGACATTTTAAAATGTTTTTTGATTCTCCTTACAGCGGGCGTCTCCTGCGCAACACGCTTATCATCGCCCTGACAAAAGTGGTCTGGGCAAAGGTTGCGGCAGTTCTTCTTGCCCTGATACTGAACGAGTGCCGCGTGAGCTGGTATAAGAGGGTCGTACAGACGGTATCCTATATGCCGCACTTTTTAAGTTGGGTGGTCATATATGGTATCACCTACCTCTTTGCTTCCGAATCCTCGGGCTATATCGGACGTGTGATGCGGGCGATGGGAAGACAGCCGGTCAACCTGCTTTCTTCAAATCAGGTATTCAGGCCGCTTTTGTATATCACTCATATCTGGAAGGGAACCGGCTTTTCCTCCATCATCTATCTTGCTTCCATGTCGAGCATCGATCCGACTCTCTATGAGGCGGCGCAGGTGGATGGAGCGGGCCGTATCCAGCGTATCTGGCACATTACGCTGCCGGGCATCCGTTCCACCTTTATCATGCTGTGCATCATATCCGTCGGTTCGATCATGAGCGCCGGTTTTGACCAGATTTATGTCTTCTACAATGAACTGGTGTACGAGACGGGAGATATCATCGATACCTATGTCTACCGTGTCGGTCTGGAGGACATGCGCTTCGGCTTGTCTACCGCTGTAGGCTTGTTTAAAAACGCGATAGGCTTTATCCTGGTATATGCGACAAATCGCCTCGCGCAGCATTGGGGGGAAGGCATATGGTAAGGAAAAAAGGCCTTATGACCGCAACTGCAGGCGAGAAAGTATTCGATTTATGCGTGTTGGTGATACTGGGGATCCTGTTCCTGTGCTGGTTCTTTCCGCTTTTGTATGTGCTCCTTGCGTCTGTGACGCCCTATAAGGATGTCATCAAGGGAAGCCTGGTCATCATTCCCAGTTCCGTCACCTTTACCGGTTATAGCTATATTTTTAATTTTACGAATATTTTCCTGTCCTTCCGCAATACGATAGTCATTACGGTGGTAGGTACAGCGCTTTCCATGGCAGTATCGGTGCTGCTGGCCTTCCCGCTCTCCAAGAAGGAGCTGCCGGGCAGGGCGCTGCTGCTGAAACTCCTGGTCTTTACCATGTACTTCTCAGGCGGCTTGATCCCCACATACATGGTGGTAAAGAATGTAGGCCTGCAAAATACCCTTTGGGCGATGATCATTCCCGGGGCGCTCTCTGTATACAATATGCTGCTCATCAAGAGCTACTTTGAGAGCATGCCGGCAGCGCTCCTGGATGCTGCGATCATAGACGGGTGCGGGCCTGCGAGGACGCTGATACAGATCGTACTCCCCCTGTCCCTCCCGGTGCTTATGTCCGTCATGCTGTTCTATATGGTAGGATATTGGAACACCTATTACAGCTATGTGTATTATTGTTACGATAAGACACTGCGCCCCCTGCAGGTAGTGCTGCATGAGATTATCCGCAAAGCCACCGGGGAAGCGGAGGCAGAGGAATATATTCCCACCATTACTGTACAGATGAGCGCTATCGTGTTTACCTGCATTCCGATTATCTGCGTCTATCCCTTCCTGCAGAAATACTTTACGAAGGGTGTTATGCTTGGCGCGATCAAGGGATGATCTCTCAACGGTTGTCTGCGCCTTCCGGCGCTGCAATAAATATTCTATAGGAGGAACGATTATGAGAAAGACCCTGTCATTGATCCTGGTGCTCATCCTGGCGCTGGCATCTGTACCGATGTATGCCGGTGCTGCCGACGACGGTGACATCATTGAGATCGAATTCTTCACAGGCCGTACGCTTGCTGCGGCGTCCGCGTCGTTTGGCGAGACGGAACGCGATGTCGATAACTTTGTCGAGCAGTATCTGCGCGAACATCTGGGCATCGACATCAAATACACCTATACGGAAGACCTTGCGGCTAACCTGCCCAAGCGCCTGATGTCCGGTGATATTCCGGAAGTTATGTTTATCCCGAACCGCAACTTCCTCAACGAATTTGCGAAGGAAGGCTACCTGCTCAACCTGGATGAGTATCCGGAGCAGCTCGCTGATGCTTTTGCCTTTACCGAAGGCAATGCGGCTGCGGGTAAGGTGGACGGCGTGACTTATGCTATCGCCGGCCGTCCCTATGGCTATCGTCAGGCATACTGGTACAATGTAAATGCCTTTGAAGCTGCCGGTGTTACGGAGCTTCCAACGAAGCTGGACGAATACATTGAAACCCTTCGCACCGTGCTTGCCGCGACGGATCCGAGCGGCAACACATTGGCCTTTACCGGCGCCGGCTGGGACACGCTGTGCCGTTTCTTCGGCTGCTATGGCGTGACCAGGCCCAACGTGCTCTCCCTGGATGAGAACGGCGATGTGGTTGATACCATGTATAAGCCGGAATTCTACGATGCGCTGGTTCTGATCCACAGCCTGTGGGATGAAGGCCTCATCGATCACGAGATCTTCTCCATCAACAATTCCCAGGCAATCGATATGGCCAAGTCCGGAAAAACACTGACCATGTATACGCAGTGGCCGGGCGTCAAGAAAGTTGGAGACTGGCAGAACTTCCTCGATATCGATCCCAATGCGCAGTGGGAGATCGTCGGCGAACTGACCGGCCCCAACGGCGCCAACTATGTCGGCAACTACGCGAGTGCGGGCTTTACCAGCCTTGTCTCTCTTGATGCGGATGCTGAGGGAGAGTATCTCGATGCTGCCCTGAAGGTCCTCAACTTCTTCGCTACCGATGAAGGCCTTGCGCTGACCACCTACGGTATCGAAGGCGAACACTGGGATTACAATGAGGAAGGCGTTCCCACCGTGCGTGAGGAAGCCATCCCCGAGATCGACTTCTCCTGGGCATACCAGCTGTGCGGCCGTGAAGAGCTCTCCTACTGCCGCGTGAAGTTCGGTGATTATGCCTGGAAATACGTCGTGGAATCCCATGAACAGCCCTATATCACCGATGTCACCAGCCTGATCGACGATCCGGAATGGTACAACGGCACCGATGCGGAGACCTACATCGCTGAGGAATGCGCCAAGTTCGTTTCCGGCGAGAAGGAACTCAACGAGACCACATGGGCGGAATTCATTTCCACCCTTGACAGCACCTATCGTTACAGCGAATTCGTCAGCTATGCCAACGATTTCTGGCATGCGATGGCCGGCTGATAACGTCTTTCGGAGCCTCTTCCGTCTGCCGACGGAAGGGGCTTCCTTTTCAGGCGGGAGTGAAAAGAAAGCGCTCCCGGCTGAAAGGGAAGAAAAAACGCTCTCCCTTCAAACACGGACGGTATCCCGGGAGGAATGAACATGGAAAAGGCATTCAAAACGATATACCATGAGGTCGGATTGTGTGTCGTGGGCGGAGGTCTGGCAGGATTGTGCGCCGCCGTTGCCGCTGCCCGGCACGGAACGAAGGTAGCCCTCGTGCAGGAAAGGCCCATGCTGGGCGGCAACGCCTCCAGCGAGATCCGCATGTGGGTCTGCGGCGCGCGCGGGAAGGACATGCTGGAAACGGGCCTCGTGGAAGAACTCATGATGGAAAACTACTACCGCAACCCGGATAAGAACTACTCCGTCTGGGATGGCGTGATGTACGAAATGGCAAAAAACGAGGAGAATATCGAGCTGCTCCTCAACTGCAGCGTGAACGACTGCACGATGGAGAACGGGCGGATAACCTCCGTCACCGGCTGGCAGATGACCACGCAGACCTTCCACGTGGTGGAGGCGGCGCTCTTTGCGGATTGCTCAGGTGACAGCGTGCTCGCGCCTCTCACCGGCGCCGAATACCGCTGGGGCCGCGAGGCGGAATCGGAGTCTGGCGAATCCATCGGTAAAAACATCACGCCCGGCGACCGCAAGACCATGGGCATGAGCTGCATGATTCAGGCGCGGGAAGAATCTCGGCCCAGCGGGTTCATACCGCCGAAATGGGCAGAGCACTTTACCGCGGAGGACCTGCCCCACCGCATTCCCAATATGTCCCATCCCACGGAAAACTTCTGGTACCTGGAGCTGGGCGGTGACGGGGATTCCATCGCCGATACCGAGAAAAAGCGCGATGAGCTGCTCGCCATCGCCTACGGCCTGTGGGATTTCGTGAAAAACGACCCCTCCCAGAAGGAAAAGAACAAGTACTGGAGGCTTGACTGGGTGGGCATACTCCCAGGCAAGCGTGAAAGCCGCCGCTATGTGGGCGATTATATCATGGACCAGAATGATGTGGAGGCCGCAGGACACTTTGAGGATATCATCGCTTACGGAGGCTGGCCGATGGACGACCACGATCCGGGCGGGTTCCGGCAGACGGACAAGCCGAACGTGAACTACCCCGCGCCTTCCCCCTTCGGTATCCCCTACCGCTGCCTGTATTCAAAGAACATCCCGAACCTCATGTTCGCGGGCAGGAATATCTCCGTTACCCACTGGGCGCTTTCCTCCACGCGCGTCATGGGCACCTGTGCGCTGCTGGGCCAGGCGGTGGGAACCGCCGCTTCCATCGCCCTGCGGGATGGCTGTTCTCCGCGCGGGGTATATGAGGATCACCTGGCGGAACTCAAGCAGACGCTCATGGATGACGACAGCTATCTTCCCTTCAATGTGAGGGCGATACCGGAATTGAGCCGCAATGCTGTTCTTTCCGGCTGCGCGGATGCCGAAAACCTGCGCAACGGCCTCGACAGGCCGATCGATGGCAAAGATAACGGCTGTTATTGCTCCCTGGGCAATGCCATTGAGTACCGTTTTGAGGTACCCGGTAAGGTCACCGGCGCAAGGATCGTGTGGGACAGTGAGCTCAACCGCGAGTCCATGCCCCGCATCGGGGACAGGCCTTTCGTGCACAATATGATGTGCAACAAGCCTTTGGATTTTGACGATTTCCATGTTCCCTGTGCCATGACAAGGGCTTACCGCATTGAAGGCGTGCGGCCTGACGGCAAAACCGAGATCATTTTCAAGGCTGATAATAATTACCAGCGCCTGAACCGTATCGCACTTGAGGGGGAATGGGCTGCCGTCAGACTGATCCCGGAAGCGACATGGGGCGCGGCAGAAAGCCATATCTTCTCCTTTGAGGTATATTGAGAAGCCGCTGATGCATCTTATAACTGTTTATGATTAAGTATTCAGGAGGAAACCAGAATGAAAATGATCGTAATCCGTGCGCCGGAAATCGTAAACTGCGGAGGGTGGGTCCTTGATACACAGTTTGTCGTAACAATGGGAACGCCTTATCTGCTCGCGCATGGCCTTGGAACGCCGGTTGCAGATGCCAGTGTGGAGTTTTCGGCGGATGAAGCCGGAGACTATACGTTATATGCTTATACCTTCAACTGGGTGGCGCCATGGAAGCCCGAATACGCGCCGGGGATATTTGATCTTCTCATCGACGGCAGGAATGCCGGAGGCCCCTTTGGCAGTGAAGGCGATAAGTGGCACTGGCAGAAGGGTGACCGCCTCCATCTGGACAAGGGTGTCCATACATTGACGATCCATGATCTGACAGGCTTTGAAGGCAGAGTCGGCATGATCGTGCTGACGCAGGATGAAGATATCGCCCTTCCTGATACACCGGAATCCGTGCGTCTGTTCGCTTACACGTCCGGTGGTTTTGAAAAGCCGGTCAATGAGGGAGAATTCGACCTGGTAGTATGCGGAGGCGGTATTCCGGGCATTTGCGCATCGCTCACGGCGGCAAGGAACGGACTTAAAGTGGCACTTATTCAGGACAGACCTTTGGTAGGCGGCAACAACAGTTCGGAAGTCCGGGTCTGGCTCGGCGGTGAGACGCATTTTGATCCCTTCCCCGGCATCGGCAATGTCGTAAATGAACTGGAGCAGGCCAAGATCGGCCATTATGGAAAGGAAAACCAGCCCGAGAATTACGAAGACGATAAAAAAATGTCCCTTCTGCTGGCAGAGAAGAATATCACTCTCTACCTTTCGCATATTGTGACGGACGTGGAAATGGATGGCAGCCGCATTAAGAGTGCGATTGCGTGGGATTACCGCAGCGCATGCCGCCGGAGGATCAGCGGCCGTTTGTTTGCTGACTGCACCGGAGACGCTGCGCTTGGGGCACTTGCAGGAGCTGATTTTGAGGTAACGACCAACGGTCACATGGGAATGACCAGCTTCTGGTACGTCGAGGATACGGGGACAAAGCAGGCTTTCCCATCCTGCCCCTGGGCGATCGATCTGAACGATGCGGATTTCCCCGGCCGTATCGGCGTGAAGGATGTCTACGGAGCAGAAAAAGAGAGATCTCTTGGCTGCTGGTTCTGGGAAGGCGGCATGGAGCACGATCCCATCGAAAAGATGGAATATGCGCGCGATCTCAATTTCCGCGCAATGTACGGCGCTCTTGATACGCTGAAAAACCATGATAAAACATACGAAAACTACCGGATCGGCTTCTCAGCCTATATCGGCGGGAAACGTGAGTCACGCAGGCTGTTCGGTGATATCATCATGACAAAGAGCGATGTTTACAAAGGCGTGAAGCATCCTGATTCGTGTGTGCCCTCGACCTGGAACTTCGACGTGCACTATCCGGACAGGCGCTTCTACGCGGCTTTCCACGAAGGCGATGCCTTCCTGACCAAGGACTATCATGAGCCGTTCCATAAACCGTACTTCATTCCGTACCGTTCGCTGTATTCCCGCAATATATCCAATATGTTCATGGCTGGACGCGATATCAGCGTATCGCACGATGCGCTGGGTACAGCCCGTGTGATGCGCACAGGCGGTATGATGGGCGAAGTGGTTGGCTATGCCGCTAAGTACTGCTTACGCTACGGATGTGATCCGCGAGGTGTCTACGCAGAGCACTTGGACGAATTCATCGCGGAGCTCAAAGCCTTGCCGAAGCTCAAAAAGAATGAGCTGGTCGCAAACATGCCGAAGAAAAAATGATGGATATTGGCCTGCGCTGTCCGGACATTTTCGTCATAGGACAGCGCAGGTATCTTTGTATAAGTTTTTTTCTGACACATGCGCGGAACTGCTCTTTTCACATGATCGTAATCCGTCATAAAATGCAAAGATGCGGATATGATCACAGGAACATAGCCATATACAGCGGCAGGTGCCATATGCCGTCCTTCTCCATAACATCTCCGGTATACAGGATATAGGAAGAGCCTATCTTCTGCGAAAACTTCTTCCTGAATTTATCTAAAGAGGAATGGGATCTGTAATTGGCGGATTTGACCTCGATCGGTGCTATCTTTCTGCCCTCTGTGATCAGGAAATCGATCTCCATGTTGTTTTCCCGGTTTTCGGTATCAGAGCGGGAGTAGAAGTACAGTTTGTGCCCGTTCCTGCGCAGCATCTGGGCGGTGATGTTCTCCATGATCATTCCCTCGTTGATATCGAGTTTATCGAACAGGATAGCCCGATAGAGCTCGTTTTCAGTAAAGCGTCTGTCTATAAAGGTAAGCGTCACTAAAAGACCCGTATCGGCCATGTAGCACTTCTGTGTGGCATGATCCGCGCTGAGCGCAAGACCGATATTCGGGTCTGTTGCGTTGAAACAGGCATTGACCACCATTGCTTCATTCAGCCAGACGAAGGAATCTTCATAGCTGCGGAACCGCGCGCTTTTGCTGATGGAAGACAGTTTGTACTTCTTCTCTTTTTTGGAGAGCTGGCCCGGTATGCCGTCGAATACAGCATAGACTTTTTCCTCGTATCCGGCGGCAAACTTTGAAACATCCTCCCGGTATAACTGCAGGATCCGGCGTTTGGCTTCATCTGCAGCCTGGAAGTTTTTGCCACTCAGGTAGGCAAGTACGGATTGCGGCATGCCGCCGACCAGTATATACTGGCGGAAATCATTTATGATCTTTCTGTGAAGCGCCTGGCCTAAGGGTTTCCTGCCTTCAAAACATTGCCGGATCATGGGAATGGTCGCTTCGTCGCCCATGGCCCAGAGGAATTCCTCGAAATCCAGAGGAAAGAGCTCAACATGTTCTTCTTCAGAAGGAATGATGATATTCCGGGTGCTTTTCCGGAGGCGGATCAGTGATCCGGTTTCAAGGAAATCGTAGCGGCCATCCGCAACAAGGTATTTGACCAGCTGCCGTGCTTTCGGGAATTGCTGTACTTCGTCAAATACGATCAGTGAATCCCTTTCATGGAGTACTGTGGAATAAAATACGCTGAGTTTGGCGAAGAACAGGTCGAGATTGGCACTTTCATTGAGGAAGAGGTCGAGGATATCCTGAGGTGCGTTACCGAAATCGATTATGATATGGCTTTTGTATTCCTGCTTTGCGAACAGCTCGGCTATGTAGCTTTTGCCTACGCGGCGCGCGCCGTCGATGAGCAGTGCGGTCCGGCCGCGGCTTCTCTGCTTCCAGGCGAGCATCTCATCGTATACTTTTCGCTTCAGCATGAAAAATAGCCTCCAAACGGGTATTTTTGAGGATAGTATATCATAAAATGCACGAAGCAGCAAGCTCGAAAAGACCAAATCTGCACGAAAAGGCAGGTTCATGGATGCTTGATCCGCACGAAAAGGCAGGTTCGCGAGATCCTATTCTGCACGAAAAGGCGGGCTAACAGGGCTTTATTATGCACGAAAAGGCATGTTCCGCATGCTGTCAGTGCACGGATGCGGTAAACCATCCGGCTTGCGGGTCTTGACAAGCGGCGGTATGGGCGATATCCTGTAAAAAACAAAAATGACAGCGTCAGGGGCACATGAAAGGAGACAGGCGGTATGTACGGTATGAAGCTGTG
>DBXA01000149.1 GCA_002309235.1 Christensenella sp. UBA1224
AAGCCCATCACGCCGTTTTCCTTCTTCTCCATCATGTGGCCGGGGAACTTGCTGGCGAGAAGGAAGCTTTCCCGGGGATACTTCTTGAGCGCTTCACCCAGAAAGAGCTCCGATTCACCGCCGTGGTACCGGTAGGCCGTGTCATAATAGGTGATCCCGTGCGCCATCGCGTAATCGACGATCTCCTGTGCCTTGATGCGATCGATCTTTTCCCCCTGGCCTTCGATCTTGGGCAGCCGCATGTTGCCCAATCCCAGCGCAGAGACCTTCACGCCCGCAATCTCCTTGTAGTACATACTGTTTCCTCCTTTACGAGTCGATTCATAATATAAATCCTCTGTACTGCCGGGCCGAATATATTATCCTGTACATCTGGTAAATGCTTTGATGTTTTCCCTATGTATTATATCTACAGTTTGATATCTTGCTCACGCCCACTCAAAGTTTTCTTTTCCGGCGCCAATTTCAAAATGACACTTTACGATGCCCAGATCGATTTTCAGGCAAGGTCCGATCAGACCGGCTTTTGCCGCCACGCGGTTCCCATTCCGCTCGAAACGAAACTTCTGCTGGTTGATCGCCGTTGGCGCAAGCAGTGCGGATTCGATCCCGCGCTTGTACCATTCCGGCGTGTAAGGAGTAAGACTGCAAACGTCTGAAGCGCTTTTCCCCCTGTGCGCAGTGCCCTGAGCTTTGCCGTAGCCGAGGGAAATGATGATCACTTCCTTTTCGCCGGCGCTGACAACCGCTTTGCTCTTTCCGTGCGTCAGGGCTACCCAACAGGTGTTCAGGCCAAGCTCCTGAGCTTTCAGAACCAGCATTTCGCCGTAATAGCCGCAGCGTTCTTCCAGATCAGGAGACGATTTTCCGATCATGGCGATGTAGTTATTGGCGTTTTCAAACTTCCCATAATGCGCCTTGCGGGAATTGAAGCATACAGGTTCGTCATAGAGAATCTGAATGTGCAGAGAGCCTTTCCCATTCAATGATTCCGTGTACGCGTCCAATTGGTTGCGTATTTCCTGTGGAATCGGCTTGTCCAAATACTGCCGCACACTGTGGCGCCTGCGAATCACATCCATCATATCCATCTTCCTGCCCATGAACAGCCCTCCCTATTCCCTGATGATATAGGCGTCCACGATCTCGCCGACATACATCGTATGCGCGTCCCTGTTCGCCATTGGATAGGTTCCGTCCACATCCTGCGGATACGCCTTATCCCGGATATCCTGTGGGATGAGGCTCAGATCCTGCTTCTGCGCGTAGAGGACCCTGCATTCAATGGTCAATGGGTACTGCCGGATTCCGGGCGTATGGATGATCTCAGGCTCCACCAGGTCGAGCCCCGCCTCTTTGACCTTGTCGATGTTGATCCCGGACTGCCAGCCGCATATCTTATTGATCACGGGATCCGGCTTGTCCAGCGGAACGCTGACGCTGAATTCGCCGGACTTGTCCAACTGTCCCCTCGTGAATCGTCCCTGACGCACATATACATGAAAGGTCGGCTTGCCCCAGAGCGTGCCGATATGCCCCCAGCCAATCACCATTGAATTGAACTTGTCCGCGCGGGTATTGAGCAGAATTCCCTTCGGCAGCGCCTTCGTGATCAGGTTGGCGTAATCCGTGATGTTGATCTTCTCTTTCATAATCATTCTCCTTCTCCTGGATAGCGCACGCCCATCCTGGCCCGCATGGCATCCATGATCTCCATGATGCCCAGGCTTTCGGCCAGGGGGATCACGCGCTGGTCGGTCTGTCCGGCCAGTATGGCACGGGCGGCATACTCAAACTCATTGTGGAAGCCCTCGTTTTCGGGCGCGAATTTATGCGGCTCCGGAGCCTGTCCGGGGCGGTGGACCGTGAAGCGCGTCGGGTGCCAGAAGTCGGGCAGCTCCACCCAACCCTCCGTGCCGTAAAGCTTCATGGTCTGGTCGGTGGACACTTCAAATCCGGCGAAGCCCTGGCCTGTCGCGCCGTCCGCGAACTGCACCTGGAAGCTGCACAGGCTGTCCACGCCCGTCTCTGTCTTCGTGGAAAGCACCTGTGCCTCCTCGGGCAACGCGCCTTTATAGAAGCAGATGAGGGAGAGGGGATAAACGCCTATATCCAAAAGGGATCCGCCGCCGAGCTCGCGCTTAAAGAGGCGATCCTCGTAATCCGGTGCCGTGCGGAATGAGAAATCGGCGGTGATCAGGCGGATATCGCCGATCGCTCCCGAACGGATCAGGCCCTTCAGTTCCTGGGCCGCCGGAAAAAAGCGAGACCACATGGCCTCCATCAGGTACCGATTGTTGGCCCGGGCGCAGTCGATCATTTCCCCGGCCTCCTGCGCGTTCACCGCAAAGGGTTTCTCCACGATGACATGCTTCCCGCCCGCAAGAAATAGCTTGGTGAGCGTGCAGTGGAAGGGATGCGGGACCGCCACGTAGACGAGATCGACGGCATCGCTGGCGGCCAGGTCCTCATAGCTCGCAAAGGCTTTGGGAATGCCGTATTCCACCGCGGCGGCCCTTGCGCGCTCGATGCTGCGTGAAGCCACGGCGGCAATTTCGATGTGTTCCGCTTTCCTCAGATCAGCCATCACCCGGCGAACGATCCTGCCCGGTCCGGCGATGCCCAAACGAACTCTGTCCATGAAGCAGCCTCCTTTCGATTATCAACGGTACAATCGTCAGCAGAGGGGGATGCCCGTGCGTCACAGCGTATAACAGTCCGGTCCGAAGAACGGCTTGTCCTTCACCGGCCCCAACCGCTGGGCCAGCAGGGCCCTTTCTTCATCCGACAGCGGCTTATCGACGGCCTCGTCGATGTGCTCGACGGCAAAGCTGAAATGGTCGAAATTGCCCGGGGGCACGATCGTATCCACGCCAAGGTCCAGCGCGTACCTGACCGCGGCGAGCAGCCATTCGGGCTCGTCGTCCACGTCGATGGGCTTGCACCAGGACTTCGGGTATTTCGACGCATAGCGCTCTTCCTCGGTCCATGCCCGCGCGATCATCGACTTCATACACAGAAGCCCCGTGCCCCTCTCCTTCGCCGCGGCGATCAGCGCCGAGCCCATGCCGTGGGCCATGTGCATGTGCCAGTTGAAGGGGAACAGCACGGTGTCAAAATCGTACAGCTCCAGCGCCTTCAATGCCACGGCCTCGCTGTGGGCGGTGATGCCCAGCTTGCGGGCAATGCCCTTATGCTTCATATCCCGCATCATCTCCATCACGCCGCCCGGACCGAAGGCGACCTCGATATCCCGCATCGTGGCGAGCGCGTGCATCTGGTAGACGTCGAAGTAATCCGTGTGCAAAAGCCGCAGCGATTCCTGCATCAGCTCCTCGGCGTGAGCCCGGTCGCGGGCCTCCGTCTTGCAGGCGAGATACACGTCCCCGCGATAGGGCCGCAGGGAATTTCCCAGCATCAGTTGCGCGTCGCCGTAGGTCGGGGCGACGTCGAAGTAGTTGATCCCGTGATCGACGGCCCAGGATACGTGACCGTCCGAAGCCGCCTGCCCGTTGTCCTGATAGACGCGACCGTCGCCGTGTGCCATCGAAACGATGCCGCCGTAGACGACCGCAGAAACCTCGAAGCCGGTATTGCCGAGTTTGCGATATTTCATATTCTCTCTCCTTTGTCATGCCGCGCGCGGCTTGCATTCCAATTGCTATTCCATCCACTCGTCAACCTGTTACCCAGGCATGATCAAAAAGCATCAGCCCAATCACAGCAGCGCAGAACAGGGCGCCCTTTGCAACCTATTTTATGGCTATATTATATCATACCCACAATAAGCTTTCCACCTCTTTTTAGTGGGAGGCTTGGAGGTATACAGGGATATAAAGGGACTGTTTATTGAAGCGGTCCTCAGCGCATATCGCCAGGCAGCCGGAGAGGATGAGGAAGAGGAGGACTGACGTGAGCATCAGTGTTACAGGATACACCGAGGCGAAGATTGACGGTCAGTGGTACTGCATCGACTTCTTCCAATACGACATAGCGGGGCATATACATCCTCATTTTCCTTAATGCCGATTTCAGATTGCAAATTCCGGCGTGGTAGGGCCAG
>DBXA01000133.1 GCA_002309235.1 Christensenella sp. UBA1224
GTGTCTCAACGCATTCGACGGAAAAGGCGCTATAGCCGCAAGCGTCGAGATACTGATTTAAGCATTGATGCACAGAGATGTGATCAGGCCCGCACTGGGAAGGATAAAGACGCAGAATGAAGGGGTAGTATCTCATATTTCTATCCGTTCAGCCGAAAAACCTGGTGCGCAACAGCAGGTTGCTTGCCATATGCATTGCAAAGCATTATAATCAAGCCCGATAGAAGAAAGAGGTGTTGAAGATGGCGATCAGTGATATCTTAAAGAACCTGCGCGAAAAGCATGGGATCACACAGGAGCAGATGGCCGAACGGGTAATGGTGACAAGACAGGCCGTCAGCCGCTGGGAAACAGGTGAAACGCAGCCGAATACGGATACGCTCCTGCTGCTTTCAAAGGAATTCGGGGTATCCATCAATACACTTCTGGGTTCACCCAGACAGCTCATCTGCCAGTGCTGCGGGATGCCACTCAATGAGGATGATATGATCAGCCGCGAGAAGGACGGAAGCTTCAATGAGGACTACTGCAAGTGGTGCTATGCGGACGGAAAGTTCGCGTACACATCCAAGGAAGCCCTGCTTGATTTCCTGATCGCCCATATGCCGAACCCGGATAACGCACCGGAGGCAGATCGACGCCGTACCTATGACGGTTACCTTTCGGCGTTAAAGCACTGGAAGAAATGATTCTTCCCCTTAAGGACAAAAAGCCTTCCCCATTTTCTTTCGGCGAAGGCTTTTCATTCCGGAACAGAGACAGCGCTATCCGGCAACGAACATCCCATATTCCTTGGGTACGCGGAGAACACCGCCTGACATATTTGCCGTAAGTACCTTTCTGAGTTCGTCACGTGTCAATTTCTCCAGACCCGACATATCCGTAAGCGAACGGATATAATCCACCATATCCTCTACATCCGTCACCTCAAGGGCATCCTCATAGAAGAAGCGGTGTACCTCACGGAAGACGCCTTTCAGCTTCTCTTCCCCGTTTTGCAGGGTAAAGGCACTGTTTATATGCCTTTTGATGCCGTATGACCGAAACAGATCACAAATATAGGACATCATGCCGTTTTCTCCATAGGTCGCGCAGTAGAAAGCACCACCGCCTTTCAATACGCGCTTTACCTCCCTTAACCCGGTCTGCAGATCCGGCACATGGTAGAGCATCATGTTGGCGATAACGACGTCAAATCCCTTGTCATCAAAGGGGATATCCTGTATGTCGATCACCCTGTATTCGATATTCCGAAACCCTTTGAGCGTTTTCTTCGCCGCAGACAGCATGCCTGAAGAGAGATCTGACAAAACGAACCTTGCGCAGCTACTTATCACATCTTCTTTCCCAAGCCACATTTCACCCGTACCGCAGCCCAGTTCCAGCACGGACATACCTGGCCGGATATCGTAATGGGAAGCGATCCAGTTCCCGAAGCCCTGTCTGTTCACGGAGTATTTGGAATGGATCGATATCCTGGAGGTAAGCTTTTCAGAAGAAGCATACTGTTCTCTAACAGCAGCGCTGTCATTCAGGCGCGAGGGAGGAGCGAGCTCCGTCAGATCAAAGCGATAGACCATGGCATATCGCTTTCCCGCTGCGTACATTTCGTTATCATCCGGAATGACAGCTGTTTCCAGATAACGTCCGCCGGCCAGCTCGCACGTTCTGGAAGAAGCCTTGTTTGCAGGATCACACGTAATGATCAGATACTGCATTCCATGCCGCCTGGCCAGCAAGAACAGCAGCCTCACAGTCTTCGCAGCATAACGGTGACCGCGATACGCTTCATCAACGGCATAACCGATGTGCCCTCCGATATACGTCTTTTCGTTGTGACCGATCCTGAGATCGCATGTCCCCACTTTTGTACCGTCCATCAGACATATATCAAAATAATACGCGGGCACCCAGTTTTTTTCCGGCTTCGCTTCAGCCGTTCCCGTAAGCTGCAGGCGTATTTCTCCGTCGTACAGATCATTAGTCGGACAAAATACCATTCTCGTCTCCTTTCATCATTCCGTCCTGGCAATTTGTTCATCCGAACGCGTATGGAAATGATACATCAGGTTCAAACTGTCCGGGGCATCCTCATCAACATAACCCGTATCGACAAAACCGGACTTTGCGTACAAGCGCAAAGCCGTGGTATCCTCCCTTTTGACACACACCTCTACGCAGTTGTATTTCCGCTCTTTGCCGAGCTCCTCAAGTATCAGGTGCAGAGCCTGCGTCCCGATACCCTTGCCCTG
Organism: Christensenella sp. UBA1224; assembly: GCA_002309235.1. Classification (GTDB taxonomy): domain Bacteria; phylum Bacillota; class Clostridia; order Christensenellales; family Aristaeellaceae; genus UBA1224. Next base: position 2,253 of record DBXA01000133.1, read on the forward strand.
GGATTTCCGGTCGATCATAAACTGCTGCAGATCATAGCAGGCAGGTTCCTCATCCAGATCCCGCACAAGAGCAGCACCGACGATCGTTTCCCCATCGGCGATCCCTATGACCCTGGCGCGGCAGGCACGATAGACATAGCCCCTCGCAAGAATGCCGAGAGCGCTGTCAAGGAAGCCCTTCTGCCCTTCTGCGACAGTCAGATCCCTGACTTTCAGCCAATTCTGTTCATCCACATCGACAAGCTTAACCATTCCGTCCGTTCCTTTCTCTGCTGTACAGGAATTTTCCCTCTGTCATTCACTCAAACGCATACAGGTTCAACCCCGTAACGTCAGCATCATGTCTTCGTCCAACAGCGCCTTCGATCCGCCTTACGAACATCTCACAGGTACCTGAAATACGGCACTCATTCAGATGACCGCCAATGACGCTCATATCGCTGCGGCACAGGCTGATATGCAGGTGAAGATAGGTTTCACCCTCTTTTGTTGAGATATTGCCGAGCAAAGAGGTGATCTCCAGCGGTTCATCATAAGTATGCCTGTGAAAGACGCGCTGGTCCACATCATATAACGCGACAACGGCGTGATCCGCCGCTCCGATCGCCTCGACTGACCCAAGCATCACAGATTCTCTGCGGCAAAATTCCATAAGACTTGAAACGATCTCCTCACCGCGATCCATCCGTATCACATAGATATCATTGAATCTCCTGTAATCCATATTCTATCTCCTTCCCGTCCGACAGTGCCGCGGCCGGCGATTTCCCATGCCTGCACGCGATCATGTCAATTTATTCTCCTGTACCCAGAAACCGCCGGTCCGCCTGAGCTTGCATAGATTCCGGAGGCATCTGCATGATCTCGATCGGCGTTCCATCCGGGTCATGCGTCCAAAACATAATGCAGCGCGAGTATCCGCGCCGTATCTCCCTGTCTATCGGACCGCCCTTTGCGGCAACGGCTTGATAGGAACGGTCGATATCTTCCGTCATCAGGCAGATATGGCACATGCCGATCGAGTCAGGCAGAATCTCCGTTTTTTGCTTTCCGCCGGTAAACAGTTCCAGATACTGACCAGGCGCGATGATCAGATAAACCGTAGTAAGGGAACCATCATCACGGTGCAGGCGAAAAGCTTCTTCCATGCCGAGCACTTCCGTATAGAATCGCACGCTTTTTTCGATATCGGATGTACGTACAGCGATATGACTGAGCCCGGCCGCGATCTTTCCTTCCAACCTCTTTTTCAGATCCGCATTTTCATTTTTCATAGTCAAATCCTCCGTTTTCATTTTTCCGACCCTGATCCTTTTCACTTTCAGGTGAAACGGGATCGCTGCCCGCGCCACAGCAGCACAGGCTCATAAGACATTCGATCAAAAGCCCTCCGGTGTCTGCTGTCCATACTTTACCATATTCCAGCGCAGATTGCCATCGTGAACGATCCTCTTTGACTGATACCGGGAAGCGCTTCTTCACAGCGTCAGGCAGAACTTGACATTGACAGTGTATCCATAGTATATTTACCGAAATAATCCCGGAAGGAGTTTTGTCATGCGTGAAGAGACAGATGCGATCCGCAAGCACTATAACGCCGATCCCCAGAAGGAATGGGATCGCTTAAAAACGAAGCATCCGTACGAAAAGTACATCACGGTCAAGATGATGGACCGGTATATCAAGCCAAACGATACCATACTCGATATCGGCGGCGGCCCAGGCCATTATTCCATTCATTATGCAAAGGAAGGGCATGCCGTCACCCTCGTGGATCTGAGTGATGAAAACATCCGTTTCGCGAAAAAGAAGGCCCGGCAGTATGGCGTGAAGTTCACCGCGCAGCAGGGAAATGCGCTGGATCTTTCCCGTTTTCCGGATGACTCATTTGATGCCGTGTTTTTGATGGGACCCCTCTATCACCTGATGAATGAGGAAAGCCGCATCCGGGCTGTCATGGAAGCAAAGCGCGTGCTGAAGCCGGGCGGATATCTGTTCAGCAGCTTTATACTGATGTTCGGAGGTGTCATCTACGGCTTAAGGGAAATACAGGAAATGATACTGTGGCCGGGTGAACAGGTACTGTTTGATGTTGCCGCAAAAAACGAAAGCCTTTCCTTTGAAGCCTTCACCTATTCCCATATGACCACGGTGCGGGATGCGAAAGCACTTCTTACCTCCATTCCCGGGCTTCGGACAGAGACGGTATTCGGGCAAGAGAGCATACTCGCCCCGTATAAAAACACGCTCAGCCGAAGCCCGAAAAAGGTCAGAACGGCCTGGTACGACTATGCGATCAGGTTCTGTGAGCAGGAAGAATACCTGACACATTCCGAGCACCTGATGATCGTTTCAAAGAAGGATCTGTAATATCAAAAATGTTTTGTTTCATGATACCGCCTGCCCATAAGGAACAGGCGGTATCATCACATCAGAATGAACTTTCCGCAGAGAAACAAAAAGATGAACATCCGCGATCCATCTTCTTTGCGGATGTTCATCAATCAGCCTGACAAACCGATCGGCAAATCGTAAACTAAAGGGATCCCAACCCCGTTTTCAGCCGGATATGCTTTCGGTCATTCTTCCATATAATCTGCGAGAAAGCCAAAAACGGTCTCAAAATAGTTTGCAGGCGAACGCCTGAAGGAATCGGCATGCCCCGCACCTTTCACCACAAAAAGCTCCTTTTCACTTGAGCAGGCATCGTATACGCTGTATACCATGTCTGTACGGACAAAATCATCATTTGCCCCATGGATGAAAAGGATAGGCACGCGCGCCTTGGCGACCTGCCTGACAGCGGAGGCTTCGGAAAAGTTGTAGCCCGCCTCCAGCAGAGCTATGCCGCTGCCGACGTATAAAAACGGGAACGGAGGCAGATGGAACATCTCATCCAGCTCATCCGCGAATATATCCCATACAGAAGCATACCCGCAATCCTCCACCACGGCTTTCACCTGATCAGGCAGTTCCTCCCCTGCCGTCATCATAACAGTGGCTCCGCCCATGGAAACGCCGTGGAGTACGATCTGTGCTTCGCTGTCGCGGGATGTGATCCAATCGATCCATCTGAGCATATCCTTGCGGTCCAGCCAGCCCATACCGATGTAGTCTCCTTCGCTGTCACCCCAGGCCCGAAGATCCGGCAGCAGCGCATTATAACCTTGCACCCCGTACCAGGAGGCCAGAACCGTCATAGACGAGTGACTGCCGCCATACCCATGCGCTGCAATGACCCATTTATGTGATGCACTGTCCGTAATGACTGCTTCTCCGTACAATCTCAGACCGTCGTCGGACAGGATACGGACTTCCTCCACCTCTGATCCTCCGACCCAATCCCTCGCCTGCCTGCCAAGCTGATTCAGATCCTGTACAATACTGTGAGCCGCTTTTTCAGATTTCCCGGATCCCGGCGCCGCCGCAGAGCGGCCTATGGCAAATTTGACCAGGTAGCTGCCGCCCCAGAAAAGACCCCCCATGAGGAGTATGGCCATGCAAATGACCGCGCCTATAACGATCCTCTTTCTGATCTTCTTTTTCCTGCTCATATCCTTCCCTCCGGCATAAACCCGGCTATAGATCTCATGCCAAATCATAACTCCCCTGATTGTACCTGACATGGTTTTATATGTCAATTATCAAAAAAACGGCAAATGCGGGTTCGATCCCGCATTTGCCGATATGGCATCTGCCTTGAGCTCTTTTGTTACATTACAACATTCACAAGCCTGCCCGGCACATAGATGCACTTTTTCAGCGCCTTGCCTTCTGTCAAGCGCCGGAAATCCTCATTCTCCGCAAGATACGCAGGCGCATCCTCCTTCGTCAGATCCGCGGGCACGTTGATACGGGCGCGCACCTTGCCGTTGATCTGTACGGCGATCTCTACCATCGCTTTCACGAGAGCCTTCTCATCATACTCAGGCCACTTCGCGCCGGAAAGCTCGCAGCCCAGGCCGCAAAGCTCGTTTATCTCCTCTGTCATATGAGGCGCGCAGGGATTGAGCAGTGTGATCAGTGTACGCATCTCTCCACGGGTGATGGAGCCCTTCTGGTAGATGGTGTTAACGAGGGTCATCATGGCGGCGATAGCGGTATTGTATTTCATCGCCTCGTAATCCTCGCCTACCTTTTTGATGCAGGCATTGAAATCATAGCTGAGATCCTCAGACAGGCCCTCATCATCCGTGAGCACCTCCATAAGACGCCAAATACGGTCCAAGAAACGCCTGCAGCCGCGGGCGCCCTGCGTGGACCAGGGCTTCGCCAGGTCGAACGCGCCCATGAACATCTCGTATACGCGGAAAGCATCCGCGCCGATCTCCGCCACCACATCATCTGGATTGACGACATTTCCGCGGGATTTGGACATCTTTTGCCCGTCCTCGCCCAGGATCATGCCATGGGAGGTGCGCTTTTTATAAGGCTCCGCCGTCGGGACATAGCCCTGATCATACAGGAACCTGTGCCAGAACCGGCTGTAGAGCAGGTGCAGCGTAGTATGCTCCATACCGCCATTGTACCAGTCCACGGGAAGCCAGTATTTGAGCGCTTCCTGAGATGCGAACTCCTTATCGTTGTGCGGGTCGATATAGCGCAGGAAGTACCAGGAGGAGCCTGCCCACTGAGGCATGGTATCCGTCTCACGTTTTGCGGGGCCTCCGCAGCAGGGGCAGGTGGTATTCACCCAGTCCGTCATGGCGGCGAGAGGCGATTCACCGTTATCCGTGGGCATGTAATTATCTACATCCGGCAGCTTGAGCGGGAGCTGATCCTCGGGAAGCGGCACCCAGCCGCACTTTTCGCAATTGACCAGCGGTATCGGTTCTCCCCAGTACCTCTGGCGGGAAAACACCCAGTCACGCAGCTTGAAGTTGACCTTCTTTTCGCCCGTTCCCATCTCCGTCAGCTTTTCGATGATGGCCTTCTTCGCTTCCGTTACAGATAAACCGTCGAGGAAGCCGGAATTGACCATGGTGCCTGTCGCGATATCGGTAAACGCTTCTTCCTGCACGTTTCCGCCCGCGACGACTTCTATGATCGGAAGGCCAAACTTCTTTGCGAATTCCCAGTCACGCGTATCGTGCGCCGGGACCGCCATAATGGCGCCCGTACCATAGCCCATGAGCACATAATCGGATACCCATACAGGGATCTCTTTTCCGTTCACGGGATTGATCGCAGTGATGCCCTTTACACACACACCGGTCTTATCCTTGTTGAGCTCCGTGCGCTCGAAATCGCTCTTGCGCGCTGCTGCTTCACGGTATGCGACAACCTCATCGTAGTTGCTTATGACAGCCTTCTGCTCCTCTATGATCGGGTGCTCCGGCGAAATGACCATGTAAGTTGCGCCAAAGAGCGTATCCGGACGGGTAGTATAGACGCGCAGCTTGCGGTCCATGCCGGCAAGGCGGAAATCGACCTCTGCGCCTTCCGAGCGGCCGATCCAGTTGCGCTGCTGCACCTTTACCTTTTC
>DBXA01000185.1:0-797 GCA_002309235.1 Christensenella sp. UBA1224
ATCGATTCCTGCGGTATGCTGATCAGTGCCGTCCATAAGGAAGGCGAGGAGGAAAAGCTGCATCTGCTGATGGTGGATCCGCACATTCCTGCAGGAGCGAAGCTGTACTGATATCCGATAGTCTATATGCAGAGGACCCGCTGAGATAATCGGCGGGCTCCTGTTTTTTTCAGGGCTATTTTGAGTTGATATGTACGGTATAAAAATCATTAAGTGAGTCCCGATGGAGGTGCCGGTTCAAGGAGTAAAGGACGAAACGAATAGAGAGTGTTAATAAGCTAATGAAGGCGTTGTTATAAATGTATTGCTTTTGTACGGACAATGCTGTAAAATATTCATCAAGAAAGGGGGCGTGACTTTATGGCAGCTAAAACAGCAAATTTATACGCAAGAATAGAGCCGGACGTAAAAGAGCAGGCAGAGAGGATTCTGGCTGCACTTGGAATACCGGCATCAAATGCAATAAATATGTTCTATAAACAGATTATCCTGAACAGAGGTCTTCCTTTTGATGTAAAGATCCCGACAGCCAAACCTGTTGATATTGCAAGCATAAGAGCAGAAGATTTAGATGCCGAGCTTGAGAAAGGATACGCTGATATGGCAGCGGGACGTACCAAGCCTGCAGCACAGGTTTTTGCAGATATTCGTAAGGATCATAATGTATGAGGTATGATGTGATCCTTACAGAGCGGGCGGAAAACGATCTTAGAGGTATCTTTGAGTATATCGCTTTTGAATTGCTCGCTCCGGAAAACGCCGCAGGTCAGCTTGAACGCATAGAGGAAAAGATATTA
>DBXA01000185.1:920-1574 GCA_002309235.1 Christensenella sp. UBA1224
GGAAGAGATATAGATAAGCAGTTGAATGGATTTACTAAACTGTGACATAATCATGCCTGTTACGAGCCGGAGCAGCTGATCGGGAAGACCTGCATCGCCATAACGAACCTGCCTCCGCGCAAGATGATGGGCATCGANNNNATCAGCGCCGTCCATAAGGAAGGCGAGGAGGAAAAGCTGTACTGACATCCGACAGTATGCATGATGAGGACCCGCCGAACCGTTCAGCGGGTCCTTTTTCATGCTTGATATGTCAGATCAAAAGTTTACGGAGGCTCCTTTTGCGCAAATCGGAGAGAGCTTCCCCTCAGACAGGAGCCATGCTTCGCCGAAGAGCTGTTCACGGCCGTCCTCCGAATAAAGCCAGCTGCCGTCCGGCAGGATGTAAAAACACCTTCCCATGCTGTCCGGATAGGCGATATCCTCCATCACGCGCAGCCCGTCGAGCACATCGTCCTTGATCAGCTGGTAGTGGGGCAGTATCATCTTGTCCGTCAGGCCTAAGCCCGGGAGGTATTTCCTAAAATCCGGGTCGACAGCCTCACCGTCCAGCTCCGGATGGGCGTAGACGACCTCCGCGCTGTTCATGGTGCCGGCGCTTATTCCCATCAGTACGCCGTTATAGGAGCGCAGTATGGCCTTAAGGCCGATCTC
>DBXA01000185.1:1666-6343 GCA_002309235.1 Christensenella sp. UBA1224
GCCGGAAGCTGAAACCGGCTTCTTCAAACCCTGTCTTCAGCTGCAAGGCGAACTTATCCGTGCGGTCGTACCCGTCCGGGTCGGAGCAGATGAAAAGAGCCTTGCAGGGAGACGGCAGACTCGCTCTAAGCTTATCCGCGAAGCCGTTTTCCGGGTTCAGTGTGTTTGTTCCGGGTATCATCGGGCTGCTGGTCAGAAAACATTTCATGACAGGTGACCTCCTCAAGGCTGGAGTGCGTAGTATTCGATATATGTCCGGAAGGCGGAAGGGATCGCCATACGGGCAAGCTCTTCCTTCGATGCCAGTACGGTATCCTTATCTCCGGTATGGTCCGGCAATCCCGTCTCGATCTCCCATGCGGTCATATGCCATTCGAGATGGGTAAAGATGTGCTTTGCTTCCGGCAGGGGATGAATGCCGGTCGGCTTGGCGCCTATCGTTTCAGCTGCCTGAAGGGCTTCCTCGCGCGTGAGCCTTCCATCAATGCCGGGGAATTCGTACAGACCGGCGAGCAGCCCCTTTTCCGGCCGTTTCCGGAGAAGGAAAGCGTTCCCGCAGCGCAGGATCAGGAGCGTCCTTTCGATTTCTCTCCTCTTCTTCGCGGCACCGCGTACGGGCAGACTATCCGTAAAGCCCTGTGCATGGGCGATGCATCCGGCTTTCCAGGGGCATTTTTCACACAGCGGCGCGCCGTTCGGCAGGCACAACGTTTCTCCGAGCTCCATCAGCCCCTGGTTGAAGGAGGCTGCGAAGGCGGGGGAGGGATCCTGCCGGAACAGATCCCGGATGATATCCTCAAAAATGCCCTTTGTCTCAGGTTCCCGTACATCCTCGCGGATACAGAGGAAACGGGAGAGCACGCGCATCACGTTGCCGTCGACAGCCGGTACCGCGATGCCGAAAGCGATGGAGGCGATGGCGCCTGCGGTATAAGGGCCTATCCCGGGCAGCCTGCGCAGCAGCTCAGGATCAGCCGGAAGCGTGCCTCCGTGATCCCGCATGATCACCTGCGCGCATTTTTGCAGGTTTTTTGCCCTCGAATAGTAGCCCAGCCCTTCCCACAGCTTCATGAGATGGTCCTCATCGCACGCGGCCAGCTCCGCTATACCGGGAAGCGCTTCCCGGAAGCGGAGGAATTTCTCTCTGGCTGCCTCTATGCGCGTCTGCTGCAGCATGATCTCGCTCAGCCATACGTCATACGGATCGCCTGTGTCCCGCCAGGGCATCTCTCTTTTGTTTTCGTCATACCACTTCGCAAGATGAGCGGCAGAGCTTAACTCTAATGTGTATTTCTGCATGCGGCTATTATACTACATCATTGCCTGTCCGGTACAGATATCACTTGTACTGTTTCTGCAGGCAGAAAAAGACCGCGGGCGGCTCAGTCAGCGGTCTTTCCTTTACTGCTTTTATTGTCAGCGGGTTATGATCTCCACAGGGATGTTGAAGATCTTCGCGACCTTGCAGATCGTATCGATGTGCCTGCCGATGGCAGCTGCCATGTGATGGGTCGGGCCGGCATCGCTCCACTTGTTCACGAATTCACGAGCGCCGATGGAGAACTTCGTGCGCATATTGGTATCGCCGAAGGTGAAGATCGGCCCGGGCTGGTTCTCGCCTTCCGCGCAGATGAACTTGAAGTGCCCGTCCCTGTCCTGCGTGATGGCAAGATAGGTGACGGGGCCTGTCGGTGGATAGAACTGGGTCAGGTAACCGCCGCCCGTCTTTCCGTGAAAAATGGGGACGATCTTCATGGTGGGCTTTTTCGCCTTTGAGATATCGTAATCGCCGGAGCCGCTGTGGCCGATGATGCAGATATCCTCATTGAAATCGATGGAATACATTTCCGAAAGCTGGCCTGTGCCGGAGATCGTCTTGAGTATGGACATGGCCATTGCCACCTTGATATCGCCTTCCACGGCGCAGGCGGTACCCTGCTTGATGAGCATGGAGAAGGCAGGTATCAGCATGGAATCCAGTTTCCCCGCGACGCCCTGGGAAAAACCGTCGTAATGTGAGGCCACAAGGCCAAGCTGCTCATCCTTCACCCATTTTTCGAAGGCTACTACATAGCGGGCCATATCCCATACTTTTTCGATGGTGCCGCCGCCCTCGATATCGAAGGTATCCAGTATATCCTGCGCTTTTTCCCGTATCGCGGCGTCATCGGTCACATCATCCGCGATGGCCCACATCTTTTCCCAGTCAAACTGCTTTGTATAGAGGAACATCCTGTGGTACAGGTTGGTCTCGTCGATATACAGGTCCATCATGCCCGGGTATGGCCTTCCGATCTGGGCCAGGTTGGTATCCCGGAAGCGCCTGCGCACCTGTGCCGCGCGGCACCAGTCCTCGATCTCCGCCTGCACGCCGGGGTCTCCGCCCTCTACCACGCCGGTTATGACGGCATGGCGTTTCCCTGCCCTTTCCAGGTCGGCTGCCATTTCGCCCACAGCGCCGCAGGCGTACAATTCGCCCAGCCACTTGGCGGTATCTGTGTTTTCATAATCCGGCGCCTTGAGCTTCTGGACGTTCACCAGTACGACCGGCACATCCAGGTCCCGCACGGCGGGGAGCATGTTGTAGCTCGTCGCGTAGGTGAGCAGCTGCAGTATCACCAGGTCCACATCCGCCGCGCGGAATTTGTCTCCCGCGGCCTGGGACAGCTCTTTTGTGGTGACCAGACCGCCGTCGATCATCTCCACGCTGTCCGGTATCGTCTTTTTGAAGGCTTCGAACTGGGCCCGGAATTCCGGCAGCAGGCTCGGGAACTGCGGGAGATACGCTCCCAGCGCGATGGCGAATACGCCGACTCTTGCCTTGGTATCGACTAACATAAAGGTTTCCTCCGTCTCTTTTGTATCGTTTGGATGAAGTCTTTTCAATCCTCGGGCAGCTGACCGATCGTCCCATCCTTCTTTTCGTACAGGAAAGCTTCATTGATCTTTACGCCGAAGGGCTCGTTGAGGTCCCGGAACTGTGCGGGCGTTATGGTATTGCGCTTGCGGTCGCTCATGGACATCACCTTTACCAGCACCTCGGCAGCCTTTTCAACGGTGTGCATCAGACCAAAGGCCAGGTCGAAATCGTATCCGCAGCAGAAGGCGCCGTGATGCGCCCATACCGCCACATCCTGCTTCTTCATGATCTCCTTGGTGGCATCGCTTATGAGCTTTCCGCCGCAGACCATCCATGGCACAACGCCTATGCCCTCCGGGAACACGATGGGGCATTCGGTGATCATCTCGTATATCTCACGGGTGAATACCCGGCTGTCCAGCGGCAGAACGAACGTGAGGGCGATGATGTTCGCCGGGTGGCAGTGATAGACCACGCGGATGTTCTCATCGCGCGCCTTGCACACCTCGAGGTTGCCCAGATGGGTCGGAAGCTCCGATGTGGGCCTTCCGCCGTCCTTCAGGCCCCATACGATGCGGTACCTGCTGCCTGCGTCGTTCAGCTGTATGATGGCGGTGTTCGCCTCCGGATCGGGCTCGATGTTCCGGAAATACTTTCCGGAGCCGCTCACCAGGAAGTATTCACCGGCAAGGCCAGGGAAGGCGGATTCTTCCTCCTTCTGCCAGCCGATGGTCTTCCATTCGCCGTCATAGTGGAAATCTTCCTTCAGTTCTTCGACCTCTGCCCGGGTCATGCGGTAACTCAGGTTCCCGCCGTTCCTCTCGTGCCAGCCCTGTGCGTATCCGTCAGACGCCATCCTGGCGTAGCTCTTCATCAGTTTGGAATCAAGTACCTTCATAATAGCATGCTCTCCTTTGCGTTTGGCATATCGCGCTTTTTCAGGGGCTGTGTCATCCCATTACCTGTATGGGCACCAGCATCGGCGTGGGCCTGCCGGGGCAGGTGATCTCCAGTATAACGGTATTGACGGCATCCACCTTATCGCCTGCATGGATGACGAAGGCGGCAGAGGCATGCCCAAGCTCCCGTGTATAGCCCGGTGCGGGGGCGTACAGGCCCCGTGTGCCGTTGACCTGCCATCCTTCCGGCGGCAGATAGCGCAGGCGGTAGTGCTTCTGCTCAGGCAGCCTTTCCCGGTTGGAAACGGTGATCGTGCCTTCCAGGCTCTCGCCGGGCTGGCACACGGGCCTGCGGTCAAACTCAATGCAGACATCCGCGTATATCCCTTCCCAGGTGAAGGAATAGGGCTTGCGCCTGCCTATCTTGTCTACGAAATCCCGGCCGTAAAAATCCTTCGGGTCCAGGGAGGAAAGATCGGTTTCCCCGCCTATACAGACGCCTGGGCCTTCCTTTTTACCGGAAAGAGACGCCAGCAGCTGCTGGTGACTTTGGCGCATGGTGACAGGCAGCAGGTTGAAGATGCACTCCGTAAGCTCTGCGCAGTTTTCCGGGAAACGCCCGTGCCCGTTGGTCAGGCAGATGCTGCGTATCCCATCGCCTATATAAGCCATCCAGTCCTGCGGGATGGCAGTCATGCCGCCCATGATGCCCATGAGGGAGCCCAGCGTCGCGCCGGTGCAATCCGTATCGTCTCCGCAGTTCACGGCAAGTATCAGTGATCTCTTGTAATCTCCTTCTCCGTACAGGAGGCCTAGCACCACAAAGCCGATGTTGCACGGCGCCTGGAACCAGCCCAGGTCCTCGCTGTCCTTTACCAGCATCTCCCGGCACTGCTTCCAGTCGATGCCCTTGTCATA
>DBXA01000185.1:6417-45175 GCA_002309235.1 Christensenella sp. UBA1224
AAAGCGGCGCTTTCCATAGCCGCTGCGAAGATCGCTGCATAAGTGCCTTCGCCGAAGCCGTGATCGACGCTTGCATCCTCGAAGGCGAAGCGTATGGCCTTATCCGGCTGCGCGGGATACAGGCAGGCCCATATCTCCGTGCGGATCCAGGCGCCGTTGGAATTGCGCCACAGCTCGTTGTTGTATTCGCCGGACATGGGCGGCAGTATGCCTTCCCGCATGTTGGATTTGCATACGCCGTATTCGTTCCAGTTGGGCGTGATAAAACTGATCCAGTATTCGCCCAGGGTCTTGCTGTTGATGGCATCCGGCCCCAGGTCGTTCACGGCCCGCAGCCATACCAGCTGCAGGTCCAGGTCGTCGTTGGGCAGGGGCTCGCCTTCCCGGGAGGCAAACCCATGGATATCGAGGAGATCCCGCGTGCCTTCATAGGGCGTACCCAGGGTGCCGCCTATGTTTTTGCCGATCCAGCAGGCATAAACGCGGTCGCGGAGCTCTTTTTCAGAAAACCGGAGCATATTGTCACCCTCCTGTTCAAGTCTCTTTGGAAAGTATACCTTTTTTGATCGGAAATGTCTATCACAGGCGAGGGGCCCGGCGGTCGTTCTTTCGGGAATACTGCTGTTTTTTGAACAGAAAAAAAGGCAGTCATTTATCTGACTACCGAAGAATGGCTGTAGATGTAGAATTCCTCCTGGCTGGGCATCCATTTCTTTTCTTTGGGCGGGAAGGAAGCGTCGAACGCCTCGACCGCCTGTGTATCCTCGCAGCAATCGGCGGCTGTGCTTGGGATATACATCCATTTCCTGCCGTCAAGGGCGCCTGGTACCAGCTCGCATACAAGGAGAGCTGTCGGGTAGTTGCCTTCCACCGCAAAGCTGATGTTTTTCTTTTTGCAGCTGACAAATCCGCTGCCCACGTAGTTTGCCGGGTTCCCGAAATTGATATTGACGTCGTATCCCATGGCGCGGGCGGCTTCGAAGGAATACCCGATCAGGAGCTTTCCGACCTTTTGCCTCTGGCATTCGCGCGCGACGCAGATCGGTCCGAAGGAGAGGACCTCCTTGCGGTACCCATCATGATCCTCAAGCCATGCTCTGGTGTACATGATGTTTCCGATGATCCTGCCGTCCAGCTCCGCCACAAAGGCGAGCCCGGGAATAAAGTCCGGATGCCTGCGCATCCGATGGACGAAGTAATGCTCATCCGCGCCTGGCTTATAGACGTTCCAGAACGCCTCGCGTGTCAGCTCTTCCACCGCCCTGTAGTCCTTTTCGGTCTCAAGCCGTATCGATATGCCGTTCATCTTCATTTCCTCCTATTGGTGCTTCGGAACATGGCACGGTACTCCGAAGGGGATTTGCCATATACGCGTTTGAAAGCTTTGAAAAAGGCGTTTGAGGTATTGTATCCGCAGGATGAAAGGATGTTTGTAACGAGCATATCGGTATTGCGCAGAAGGGAAGACGCCTTGTCAAGCCTAAGCTGCTGTATGTATGCCGAAACGGTCATCCCTGTTTTTGCATTGCAGATAGTGTTCAGAGTTCGCTCGTTTACGGAGCATTCATCGCAGATTATGGGGATCGACAGGTTGTAATCCGTGAAATTGCCGTTGATATACTTCATAACGCGGTCTGAGGCGTCATCTGTTTCAGACAGCTTTTGACTTTCAACGGTTTCCTTGGAGGATTGGATCTCTCCGGAGAAATGCAGACCGGGGATGTGCTGAAATAACTCCAGTATGTTTTTAGCCTCCTGGTATGCCACACTTAACTGCGAAAGGCCGGTATGTACCTCGCTGACAGAGACAGACAATATGGCGTTCATTGTTTTATTGATCGTTTCTATACTCTGCCTTAGTAGGGTTATCTGCTGGTCATGGCTGGAATCGGCAGCAGCGATCAGGACAAAGGAGCCATGTGACTGCCGTATGAATCTGGCGGTCGATTTGGAAGAGAGCTGTTTTCCTATCATAAGGGAGAGAAGATTGATCGTGTCGGCACTGCCCTCGGAAGAGGAAGGCGAACGAACAATGCCATAGCATACCACGTAATTCTGCGGGAAGGATTCAATGGTTGGAAGCTCATCTTCCGATGCCTGTGAATAGGGTATATACAGGCAGCGCTGGATCAGGCTTGTTTCAAGCTCTTGCCTGAGAGATCTTATCGTCATTTCGTTGTTTTCCTGCGCGGTATGCAAATTATCCATGGAAGACAACAGCAGATCGAATAATTCGCTGCGATGCTGAACTTCAAAGCCGTATTCCTCCATTTTGTTGATCATTGAATGAAGAGGACGGCAATTCCTGTATGCGTTGAGTACTGCTAACAGAAGGCTTACAAGTATGGTCGTCACGGCAAACAGAAGAATGGTCAGCTTTGTTGTGTTCAGCACCGCCATCTGTGCGGTGAGATCCGGATAAAGCACACAGCTTATGCGTCTGTGTCCATTTGAGGGAACAGGCGGCATTTGCTCCAATGTGCTCCTTTCCAGTTCCGTATCGACGAGGAGAGAGAAGATATATTGATTGTTCAGGTCATAAAGGTTGACAAGGCCGGGCGTAGTGGAAAACACCTTTTTCATGTTTGATTCACGGATCGAAAACAGGAAGAATATATTCGTTTGACTGACCGGCCGGAAAAGATAGAGCAGCATGCTTTCGCCGGTTGAGGCTTCGTTATGCAGGACAGCGCTGTTCAACATGGTAATAAAGCCGGAGCCGGAAGCTTTCTCCGTTAAAGTCCGAATAAAAAGGTTGCTGAAATCATAGTATCTTGAGTATCGTTCAAAGCCTGTCTTTTTGGCATAGCTGATAAAGCAGCCGTCCGAAGAGACAGCCGTCTTGCTTTTGGGGAAGAGCACGGCAATACTTGAGATATAATCAAATGATGAGACCAGTGATTCGGCAGTGCTTCGCAGATCATTGAGCAGGATGATATCTGTTGTCGCGATAGCTGGCCGTACGGAAAGCAATGCGATGTTTGCTTTGGAACAGGTGTTGGTCAGCAGTGTTTCCGCGGTAGTGATCTCATTGTTCAGGGAAGCGATGGAAGCCTCCAGCATGTTGACTTCCCTGGTCAGGAGCGTTTCGGAGAGGCGCCTGTAATAGGAAATACCGATCGGAATAATGATGGAACAGAGGAGAAGCATGGGTATCAGGTTTTGCAAAAGGTAAGAACGGAATTTCCGTAGGATCAGCCTGCCGACATTCATACTTCGTCACTCCCTTTGCCTGTGCCCGCGAGTTGTTCTGCCTGCATGCCGGCGGTGTGTTAAGTCAAAAAGGATAATAAAATAATAATAGCCATAATTCACAGAACCGTCAAGTGCAACGTTGTACAGTATGCCGGAATCATAAAATTACATCTCATAAACCCTTTGGAGCCATACGGCAGACGGCTTTGACACTTTGTTACACCTTCACGTTGGAATTTTACACTTTTCAATCTCTAAACATTAGGGTAATATGTTCATATCATAAACATAACATACAGCAAACGTGTTGTCAGCCCTATGCGATCTTTCATCAATCAAATGAAGGGAGGGGGATGAAAATCATGGCAGTGAAAAGAGCCGAAGCCCGCACTGGCAGGGTTATACACAGGAAATCCATCTGGATGAAGGCTGCCCAGCGCTGGCAGCTGTACCTTTTCCTTTTGATCCCCGTTGTCTACCTGATCATATTCTGCTACTGGCCGATGGCTGGTGTTCAGATCGCATTCCGGAAGTATAAGATCCGTTTGGGGATCTGGGGCAGCCAGTGGGTCGGCTGGTATCAGTTTGAGAAGTTCTTTTCCTCCTATTACTTTGGCCGTGTGGTTGGGAACACGCTGCGCCTTTCACTTTACAGCTTGATCGTCGGTTTTCCTCTGCCGGTCGTATTCGCCCTGCAGCTTAATGCTATGCGCGCTGCGAGGGGAAGAAAGCTTGTACAGACTGTAACATATATGCCGCATTTTATTTCGACTGTTGTCATGGTGGGCATCATCAACCAGATGCTCAATCCTACGTTCGGTCTATTTGGGAAGTTTTACCGCATGATCAACGGGATGGGGTCAACTCCTCCCAACTTATTGCTCAGTTCCGGCGCTTTCCCGCATATTTACGTACTTTCCGGCATTTGGCAGGGACTTGGATGGAGTACCATCATTTATACGGCGGCGCTTTCCGCGGTGGATCCATCGCTGCATGAGGCGGCTACAATTGACGGCGCTACGAGGTTTCAGCGCATATTGCACGTTGATTTTCCCACGATCGTGCCTACCGTGTCCATTACGCTGATACTGCGTTTCGGCTCGATCATGGGCATTGGCTTTGATAAAACGTATCTTCTTCAGAATAATGCGAATCTCGTTACGAGTGAAGTAATTGCGACCTTTGTTTATAAGCAGGCGTTTGATTCCAGCAATATGGATTATTCATACGCTTCAGCTATCGGCCTGTTCAATTCGGTCATCGGTTTGTTCATGCTGGCCCTTATGAACCAGATCTCCCGCAAGGTCAGCGAGAGCAGCCTGTGGTAAAGGAGGCGCAGAAATGGTTACCCAAACGAAAGCGAATATGAAGCGCCTCTTTGGCAAAGGGCAGCTGCAGGCAACGGATATCTATCTGACAAGATCGGACAGGATATTCCACGTCATTAATAATATCATCGTTTCGCTCTTGTTTCTTATCGTGCTTTTGCCGCTTATAAATGTACTGGCGAGCTCTTTTTCCTCGGCCTCTGCCGTTAATTCGGGCAAAGTGCTGCTTTGGCCGGTAGACTTTTCTGTTATAGGCTACGAAAAGGTGTTCGTATATCCAGGCGTGTGGCGCAGCTATGGAAATACGGTGTTTTATACCGTTGCCGGCACCGCTATCAATGTCATCGTTACGCTGCTCGCGGCGTATCCTCTTTCACGGCGGGATCTGCCGTTCAAAGGCTTCTTTATGTTCCTGTTCACCTTTACGATGATGTTTGGAGGCGGCATGATCCCAACCTATCTGGTCATGAAACAGATAGGCGTCATCAATACCGTATGGGCGATGCTCCTGCCCGGCGCGCTTAGCGTATACAATATGATCATAGCGCGTACCTTTATGCAGAATATACCGATGGATCTGTTCGAAGCGGCTCATTTGGATGGCTGCAGTGATGCTAGGTATTTTACCATGATCGCGCTGCCGCTTTCCGGTACCATGATATCCGTTCTCACGCTGTACTATGCAGTCGGGCATTGGAATGCCTATTTCAATGCGTTCTTGTACTTGAACAACAGGGATTTGATGCCTTTGCAGATCATCCTGCGTGAGGTATTGCTGAGCACACAGATCAGCGCGGATGCCATTGTGGATGGCGATACGGCTGCAGCTCTTGCCGGTATGAGCGATCTTTTGAAATACTCGCTCATCGTGGTGGCAAGCGCGCCGATCCTGTGCCTGTATCCTTTCCTGCAGAAGTATTTTGTCAAGGGGGTCATGATCGGCTCCCTGAAGGGCTGATACCTGTTTTACTATGAATTTACCGGCAAGATCCGGTAAAAAATATATGATTTGGAGGGAATCCTATGAAGAAGTTCCTGGCGCTCCTGATCATGGCCGCTTTGGTGCTGCCTATGATCCCCTGGAGTACACCCGCACAGGCGGAAGATGTACCGACTTTTGTGGTTACGCTTCCGACGAACACCCTGGTGACGGATTATGAAGACAACCGATTCACTAAATGGGTAGAAGAGGAATATGGCTGCGACATCGTATTCAATTTCCTGCCGGCTTCCGATTCACTGCAGAAGCTGACTGTTATGGTAGCAGGTGAAGAGGATCTGGGAGACCTGCTTTACAGCGGCTTGAATAAGGCTACTATCCTGCAGTTTGCTGACGCGGGTGCACTGTACCCCCTGAATGAGTTCATCGACAAATATGACACCAACCTCGAAGCCTTCTCCGCAGAGATAGGCGAAGACCTGGTAGCAGCTGTCACTACTGCTGACGGGGATATCTGGGGCTATCCCACCTATTATCCCGAGACCAACAACATGACCAAGTATCGCGCCTGGATCAACACCGTGTGGCTCGACAACCTGGGCCTCTCGATGCCTACCACCACGGATGAGCTCTATGACGTGCTGGTTGCTTTCAGGGATCAGGATGCCAACGGCAACGGCGATCCGAACGATGAGATCCCGATGCTCGGCAGCACCAGCTGGTCTGCCAATCCCTGCGTGTTCCTTACCAATGCTTACGTGTACTGGGATGATGTGGAAGATCTGATCATCGAGGATGGAAAGATCGATGCCGCGTTCACACAGGAAGAGTATAAGGAAGCCCTGAAGTACATGAACAAGCTGGTTGCTGAAGGCTTGCTCTCCGCCGATACCTTCTCCATCACCGAAGGCCAGTACAGGGAATACCTGAGCACCGAGACGCCGACTGTCGGCATCAGCTTCTATACGCATCTTGGCTTTGTCGGCCCGACCGATGACAACAAGAATGAGTATCAGTATCTGCCTTACCTGATCGGCGCGGATGGAAAACAGCGCGTATCCTATCAGCCCTACGATACCTCCGCCATGCAGATCTGGTTTGTTCCCACCACGGCGAAGGATCCGGATGCTTCCTTCCAGTTCCTCGATTGGCTGTGGAAGGACGATTGGGCCTATATCCATTCCCGCTTCGGCTTTGAAGGCGAGGATTATGAAGCCGTTACCGATCCGGATACGCTTGCGCTCCTCAAGTCCAACCATGATTTTGCGATCCTGGAGCATGATGTAGGCTGGGGCGAAGCATGCAACATGTCCTGGCAGATCAATATGGGCCGCTATACCGGCAGCTCCTACATGTGCCAGTGGAACGGCGATCCCAACTACTACTTCTATAAGAGGGTCGTTGCGGTCGATGATATGATGAGCAAGGTCCCGGGCCCGGGCGAGTATGTGCCGGCTCTGACCTATACCTCCGAAGAGACGGATGAGTACAACGAGCTGCGCAGCAACATCCGTACCTTCTGGCAGGAATACCGTACCCGCTTTATCCTGGGAGACCTGGATATCGATTCCAACTGGGATTCGTATATCAGCACCCTCAACAACGAGATGAACCTGCCCCGTTTCCTCGAAATGGTGCAGACGGCTTACGACCGTACTTACGGCGGCTGATAATCACGGGACTATGGGGACGGAGGAGACCCTCCGTCCTCTTTTTCCGAAGGAAGGGGCAAGGAGGCCCTGTTTACTATGAAACCTTTTGAAAAACTGCACAAGGGCATGGGCGTCGGCGGATGGATGACAAACTATAAACGCGTACGTTTCCTGCCGGAAGACAAAGCGTTCAACCTCAGTATTGGGGATAAGGAGCATTTCGATCGTTACCTGACCCGCTGGGATATGCAGAACATCCGCTCTATGGGAATGGATCACATACGTATCCCGTTTGACCAGGTTGTCGTAGAGGAATACACAAAGCCTTACGCGTATCAGGAGGATATGCTGAAGCTTCTCGACCGCGCCATAGGTTGGGCGGTGGATGAGGGCTTTGAGGTCATACTGAACCTGCACCATGCCATAGGCTGCTACTGTGACTTTGCGGAAGGCTCCAGTCTATTGGATGACGATCTTCTCAAGGACCGCTTTGTTGCCCTGTGGTCTATGCTGGAAGACCGCTATCATGATCTGGATATCATTTTTGAGCCGCTCAATGAGGTCACTACCCAGGATGCAGAAGCATGGAACAGACTTGCAGAGCGCTGCGTAAAGGCTATCCGGGAGAAAAATCCTACCCGCCGCATTATCATCGGTTCCGCATCCTGGAACAGCCCGGACAGATTAGCTGAATTGAAGCTGTATGACGATGATTATATCGCCTATACGTTCCATTTTTATGGGCCGCATGCTTTCACTCACCAACGTACTACGGTCAATGCGACACAGTACGCTTATAATCGCGAGATCCCTTACCCGGGTGACAATTCATATTATAAAGATTACGCGAAATTTGCGGGCGGCAGCGGCGCGGAATTTGATGCCTATCCTATTGTTGGCCGTGAATACATCGAGCATGCTTTGCGCGGAGCGGCGCAATTCCGAAAAGAACATCCGGATAAAGTTCTGTGGTTTGGCGAATTCGGTACGATCCGCCATGCAAACATCATCTGGCGTGAGAATTGGATGCGTGATGTGATCCGTTTTGCCATCGAAAATGACATGCCCTACAGCGTGTGGAATTACCTTTCGACGCCTTACGACTGCAACCGCTTCTCGCTTGTCACGGATGATGAGAGGCGTATAGTGAGCCCGGAGATGCTCAGGATCATACAGGGCCACGTGGACTGATCTTTCTGAACGATCTGGTATAGGGAGTGCGAAGGATGAGACCGTTTGAGCGCATGAAACGGGGAATGGGTATCGGGGGATGGATGTCGAACATCAAACGCGTTGCTTTCCTGCCGAGAGAGACAGCGTTTGATTTTACTGCCGGCGACCTGGAGCACATTCAGACATTCATTGCAAAGCGCGATATTCAAAATATCCGCTCTATGGGCATGGATCACATTCGCATTCCCTTTGATCAGGTCGTGATTGAGGAAGCGGCTGTACCAGGCTCATACCGGGAAGAAGTCCTATGCTGTCTTGACCGCACCATTGATTGGTGTATGGCAGAAGGATTGGACGTGGTGATCAACCTGCACCGCGCACTGGGCAATTACGCGAATTATAAAAATGAACCGAATATACTCGGCGATGGCTTTCTCCAGGCGCGTTTCATCAGGCTGTGGGAGATGCTGGAGAACAGGTATCACGATCTGGATATCGTTTTTGAACTGCTCAATGAAGTATACCGCGATGATCCGGAAGCATGGAATGTGCTGGCGGAGCGATGTGTTAAAGCGATCCGAGCAAAGAACCCTCTTCGCCGCATTATGATCGGCCCGGTAAAGTGGAACCGCCTTGACAGGCTCGGCGATCTCCGTTTGTATGATGACGATCATATCGGATATACGTTTCATTTTTATGAACCGCATACGTTTACCCATCAGCGTACTACTACAAGTGTCCTGCAGTATGCCTATAACCGCGAGATCCCGTATCCGGGAGACAGCTCGTATTATAGGGATTTTGCTCTTTTCTGCGGTGAGGATCCTTCAGGCTATGATGCCTGGCCTGCTGTCGGGAGGGATTATATCGAAAATGCGCTGCACAAGGCGGCAGTATTCAAGAAAGCCCATCCGGACAGGTTCCTTTGGCTGGGAGAATTCGGCACGATCCGCCATGCGCCGCTCAAATGCAGGGAGGCCTGGATGCGCGATGTCATTCGCTTCGCTGTCCGATACGATATACCTTACAGTGTATGGAATTACCTTTCGACGCCTTATGATTGCAACAAGTTTTCGCTGGTTACGGATGACGAAAGGCGCATCGTAAGCCGCGAAATGCTCAGGATCATACAGGGTATAGTGGATTGACAGGGGAAGGGGGACAGGAATGTGAAACCTTTTGAAAAACTGCATCGCGGTATGGGCGTAGGCGGATGGATGACAAACTATAAGCGCGTGCGCTTTCTTCCGGAAGAAAAAGCGTTCAACCTGTCGATCGGGGATAAAGAACATTTTGATCGTTACCTGACCCGCTGGGACATGCAGAATATCCGTTCCATGGGCATGGACCATATCCGTATCCCTTTTGACCAGGTAGTTGTGGAGGAATATAATAAGCCGTTTGCCTATCGGGAAGACATGCTGAAACTCCTGGACCGCGCCATTTGCTGGGCTGTCGATGAAGGTTTTGAGGTCATACTCAACCTGTGCAAAACCATCGGCTGCTATTGCGATTTCGCGGAAAGGTCTGATCTCCTGGAAGATGATCTCCTCAAGGATCGCGTTGTAGCCATGTGGTCCATGCTGGAAGATCGCTACCATGATCAGGACATCATTTTTGAGCTGCTTAACGAAGTGACTACGCAGGATGCAGCGGCCTGGAACATCCTTGCGGAACGCTGCGTAAAAACGATCCGGGAAAAGAATCCTGCCCGCCGTATCATCATAGGTTCCGCTTACTGGAACAGCCCGGACCGCCTTGCTGATCTGCAGTTGTACGATGACGACTGTATCGCCTACACGTTTCATTACTACGGGCCGCATGCCTTCACACACCAGCGCACGACAATCGATGCAGTGCAATACGCCTATAACCGTGAGATCCCCTATCCGGGAGACAATTCGTATTACAAGGACTATGCCCGCTTCGCAGGAAGCGATCCCGCTGAATTTGATGCTTATCCCATTGTCGGCCGTTCGTATATTGAGCATGGACTGCGAGGCGCGGCACAGTTCCGTAAAGATCATCCGGGCAAGGTCCTGTGGTTCGGTGAATTCGGCACCATCCGCCATGCGAACATCGTCTGGCGTGAGAACTGGATGCGCGATGTGATCCGCTTTGCCATCGAAAACGATATACCATACAGCGTGTGGAACTACCTTTCGACGCCTTATGACTGCAATCGCTTCTCACTGGTCACGGATGACGAAAGGCGCATCGTGAGTCCGGAGATGCTGCGCATCATACAGGGCAATACAGATTGATATTGAGCTGCGTGAACGAAAAATGAAACGGAGGGGATGGCATGAGCCCGTTTGAGAAAATACACAGAGGCATGGGTATTGCCGGGTGGATGACAAATTACAAGCGCATGCGTTTTGTGAAAGAGGAAGGGACGTTTGATCTTACTGTCGGTGACAGGGAACATATCGAACGCTACCTGACCCGCTGGGATATCCAGAACATCCGCTCCATGGGCATGGATCACATCCGTGTGCCGTTTGACCATGTTGTGCTTGAGGAATACGATAAGCCGTTCCGTTACCGTGAGGACATGTTTGCGCTGCTTGACCGCATGATCGGCTGGTGTCTGGACGAAGGATTAGAGGTAGTCCTCAATATGCATCATGCGATCGGCTGTTACTGTGATTTCAATGTGGGCGTGAAGCTGCTTGACAATGACCTGATGATGGAGCGGTTCCTCGCGATCTGGGATAAGATCGAAGACAGGTATCATGATCTGGATATCATATTCGAGCCTCTCAATGAGATCACGTCGCAGGAGGCTGAGCCCTGGAACGATCTTATGGCAAGGTATGTACAGATGATCCGGGCAAAGAACCCGACGCGCCGCATCATCATAGGTTCCCCGGGCATAAACCGCGTTTACCGGCTGAAGGATCTAAAGCTTTATGAGGATGATGCCATAGGCTATACCTATCATTTCTATTTCCCGTATGCGTTCACGCACCAAAGGACAACGATCAACTCTGTAGAGTATGCCTACAACAGGGAAGTATCCTATCCCGGTCCTGTCGAAGTCTATAAGGATTACGCGGAGTATTCCAAAGGCGGTGATGGATCATCTTTTGAAGGGTTTGATACCGTCGGCAGGGAATACGTGGAACGCATTCTGCAGAGTGCAGCGGATTTCCGCGCAGCGCATCCGGAAAAGTTTCTCTGGATGGGTGAATTCGGTACTATCCGTCATGCGCCGCTCAGATGCCGGGAAAACTGGATGCGGGATGTGATCCGTTTTGCTATTGAGCACGGTATCGCATACAGCGTATGGAATTATCTTTCTACACCCTATGACTGCAATAAGTTCTCTCTGGTGGATGACGATGATCGCCGTATCGTGAGCAGGGAGATGCTGAGGATCATACAGGGTCATGTGGACTGAGACGGAAAAGAGGGGGACAGGATCGTGAAGCCGTTTGAAAATATGCATCGGGGTATGGGGATAGGCGGCTGGCTGACAAACTTCAAACGCGTCGGGTTCATCCAGAAAGAAAAGGCGCTTGATCTGACGGTCGGAGACAAAGAACATTTTGAAAAGTATATCACACGCTGGGACATTCAGAACATCCGCTCTATGGGCATGGATCATATCCGCATCCCATTTGACCAGGTCGTGATCGAGGAAGTTGGAAAACCAGGTGCTTATCGTGAGGAAACGCTCCGGCATCTTGACAGGGGTATCGAATGGAGCCTGGCTGAAGGTCTGGACGTGGTGATCAACCTGCACCGGGCGCTTGGCTGTTACAGTGAATTCGGTGATGGAGCGATGCTCCTGAATGACAGATCGATACAGGATCGCCTTATCCGTATGTGGGAGATGCTGGAGGATCGCTATCATGGCCTGGATATTGCTTTTGAGCTTCTCAATGAGGTGTATTCAGATGAACCTGAGGCATGGAACAAACTCGCTGAACGGATCATAAAGGCACTGCGTGTGAAAAATCCAAAGCGCCGTGTCATCATAGGTCCTGTCTGCTGGAACAGTCCGGACCGCCTTGCTCAGCTGCGCCTGTTCGATGATGTTTATGTGGGATATACTTTCCATTTCTATGAACCGCATACTTTCACGCATCAACGGACGACCATCAATCAGCAGCAGTATGCCTACAACCGTGAGATCCCGTATCCGGGAGACAGTTCATACTATAAGGATTTCGCTGTTTTTTGCGGAGGTGATCCGGAGGTATACAAAAAGTGGCCTGTTGTCGGACGGGAATTTGTGGAATACTCGATGCGCGGCGCGGCTGCGTTCAAGGCAGCTCATCCGGATAAATTCCTTTGGCTTGGTGAATTCGGCAGCATACGACATGCGCGGCTTGCCTGGCGGGAGGCATGGATGCGGGATGTGATACGCTTTGCGATAGAGCATGATATCGCCTACAGTGCTTGGAATTACCTTTCAACACCGTATGACTGCAATAAGTTTTCCTTGGTCACGGATGATGAAAGGCGTATTGTGAGCCGGGAAATGCTGCGGATCATACAGGGCATAGCGGACTGACAGGTGAATGGAGGCGTGAATGTGAAACCTTTTGAAAAGCTGCACCGGGGCATGGGTGTGGGTGGTTGGATGACGAACTACAAGCGCGTGCGGTTTCTGCCGCAGGATATGGCATACAACATCACTGTAGGTGACCGCGAGCATTTCGAGCGCTTTCTGACCGAGTGGGACATCCGGAATATACGCTCCATGGGCATGGATCATATCCGCATTCCATTCGACCAGGTCGTGATCGAGGAATATGAGAAGCCGTTTCAATACCGTGAGGATATGCTCCTGCTGCTTGACAGAATGATCGGTTGGGCTCTGGATGCAGGATTTGAGGTCATTCTGAACATGCATCACGCAATAGGCTGTTATTGCGATTTCGCGGAAGCAGCTACTCTTACGGAGGATGAGCAGCTGAAACAGCGTTTCCTTCGGGCATGGGAGATGCTGGAAGATCGCTACCACGATCTGGATATCATCTTTGAGCCGCTCAATGAAGTGACGACACCGGATGCAGAGGCCTGGAACATGCTGGCGGAGCGCTGCGTAAAAGCGATACGGGCGAAGAACCCGACACGCCGTATCATCATAGGCTCCACACAGATGAACCGTGTGGACCGCCTGCCGGAATTGAAACTGTATGACGATGAATATATCGCATATACCTTCCATTTTTATGGCCCGATGGTATTCACTCATCAGAGGAAAACGACCGGTGCTATGCTGTACGCTTACAACCGGGAAGTACCGTATCCCGGAGATAATTCGTACTATAAAGATTATGCTGTTTTTTCCGGGGCGGATCCAGCAGAATTTGATCCTTATCCGATCGTCGGACGGGAATATGTGGAGCATTTGCTGCGATACGCGGTGGAATTCAAACAGGCGCATCCGGAGAAGGTCCTGTGGTTTGGAGAATTCGGTACGATTCGTCATGCCAATATCATCTGGCGCGAAAATTGGATGAGGGATGTGATTCGCTTCTCCATACAGCATGATATTCCTTACAGTGTGTGGAATTACCTTTCTACGCCTTACGACTGTAATAAGTTTTCGCTTGTTACGGATGATGAACGCCGCATCGTCAGCCCTGAGATGCTCAGGATCATACAGGGTGATGTGGATTGAGATATAAGGAGATGGATAACATGGACAAACGCAGCTTTCCCATTGTAGGAATGATACTTGGCGACCATGCAGGGATCGGGCCGGAGATCGCGGCTATGACACTTTCACAGCGCAGCGATATGAACTTCGCGCCTGTCCTGGCGGGCAGTCTGAAGCTTTTCCGGCGTGCTATGGCCCTGGTACCCGGCAGCGCGGAGAAGCTTGATATCGTGGATATCACACGAGATCCGTCTGTTGAAAAACAGCCAGGCAAGGTGTATTTCTATGATATACCGACTCGCGGAGATATTCCCTTCAGCCAGATCAATGCGGCCAGCGGACACCTGATATTTGACAGTATGCAGGCGATCATCCAAATGGAAAAAAAGGGACTGATCGATGGCTTCGTCATGGGACCTATCACGAAACAAGCGCTTCATGCAGCGGGGCTCAACTATTCTTCAGAGTTTGAGATTTACAAGGAAGCGTACAATACGCCGGTATGCCGTGCAGTTATCAAGGCAGGTGATATCTTCCGCTGCACTGTTGTAGGACATGTACGGTTTACTGAGATCGTTTCACACCTGACGCCGGATGGCATTGTCGATACCGCGCATGCACTGCTCGGTGTTATAAGACGTTTCCATAAAGAGGGGAATATCCGTATAGCTGTAGCGGCGCTGAATCCGCATGCAGGGGAGGATGGACTGTTTGGAGATGAAGAGTCCACCATCATCCAGCCTGCGATCGATCGCTTGTTGGCGGAGGGAGTGGATGTCATTGGACCGAGCCCTGCGGATACCGTATATCGCCGGGCACAGACGGGAAAGGTGAATGGTATCGTTTACCTGTATCATGACCAGGGCAATATTGCCATGAAAGCCGCTTCGTTCGGCGATGGCGTCCTCATTTATACGGGTGTTCCGGCGCGTATCGTATCTGTGGGACATGGCGGGGCATTCGGTTCCGCAGGCAAGGGTACAGCCAGTCCGGCCAATCTCACGGCCAGCCTTGATACGCTGTTGGAAATGATCAGGGAGGAGATCTGAGTATGTATAAGCTTTCCGTAAAGCATGATCCTTATCTGAACATCCATGTGGATTCCTATATCCTTAGGACCGATACGCACTGTGTATTCATTGACAGCGGCTTATATGGTCAGCACGAGCTTGTAGCTGAGGCTATGCAGGGCCGCGAAACGACGCTTCTGTGCACGCATGGTCACTGGGATCATATCGGCATGCACAAGACCATACAGGATATGGGGGGCCGTGTCCGGGCGAATATAGGTGACAAACCTTATTTTGAGGATCATGAATGGCACTGGAAAGAACTGTTCGGACAGTTTATGAATGACTGTACCATACCGCCTGCCAGGCGGGAGACCTATGTCGCGCGCGTCGGAAGCCCAATGGTGCCGGAATACGGGCTTGAAGATGGAGATATCCTTGACATAGGTGAAATGCGATTTCAGGTCATTGCCATACCCGGTCACTCAAGGGGAAGCCTTGCTTTTCTCGAAATACATTCCGGAGCCCTGTTCACCGGGGATGGCTTGATCGGCAACGGTTTCTTTACCGGAACACCGCAGTATATGAATGTGCCGGACTACTTGGCTTCAATGGAGAAACTTGCTCGTGTTTCATGCGAGACGGTTTATTCTGATCACGATCCCGTTATGCCCGGAAGCGGTCTTGCGGAGAAGGCACTTGCCGGGCGCGACTGCTGCCTGCGCATTGACAGAGTTGTGCGTGATCATGTGAAGCATCATGAAAAGGATGAAGACCTGTCACTCAATGAGATGATAGAAGCGGTCCATGCGGAAGAAGGCAGGGGTGTAGGAGCGGGCATGTGCGTGACGGTACTCGCTCACCTTGAAAATATCGAGGATCCGCCAAAATGTGTGGTCAAATGCCTGAACAGGTATATTCACGGGATTTGACGGAGGCGTTTGATATGTTTGATTTTACGGATAAAGTTGTTGTCGTGACAGGTGCTTCCGGTATCGGGATCGGACGTGAGATCGCCGGGCGCTTTTATCAGGCCGGTGCACACATTGCGATCTGCTCTCGTTCACAGGAGCGTATAGATGCGGCTGCGAGGGAAATAGCTGGGGAAAAAGCAGCAGATATCCTTGCAATGCAGGCAGATATGTCGTCCGTTGAGGAAATACGTGCCTTCATAGACACTGCGGCAGAAAGGTTTGGCAGGATCGATATCCTTATCAATAATGCGGGTGTGCAGTTTCCAAAACCATCGCTTGAAGTGACGGAGGAGGACTGGCAGCGTACGGAGGATACGAATCTGCGCGGGTATTTCTTCGCGGCACAGCGAGCGGCTATGTATATGATGCGATCCGGCGGAGGCGCTATTGTCAACATAGGCTCGGTCAATGCAGTAACAGTTGTACCCGGACAGGCTGTTTACGCGGCAACAAAGGCCGGTATTTCACAGATGACAAAGAGCCTTGCGCGGGAATGGGGCCGCAGCGGCATACGTGTGAACTGCGTAGGACCGGGTTCGATCCCCACACTGATAAATGCAGAGATATACAAGGATCCTGCGGTCGACCGCGCTATGTGCGAAAAGATACCCATGGGCAGGAGGGGAACGACGCGCGAGATCGCGGATGCGACTCTTTACCTGGCAAGTGATTACGCGAGCTACATTACAGGACAGACATTGTTTGTGGATGGCGGGCTTACGCTGGTCCATGGATAAATAGAAGGAGGGTTTTTATGAAGATCGGTTTTATAGGACTTGGCATTATGGGAAAACCAATGGCATTGAATCTGATCAAAGGCGGTCACGAGCTTTGTGTTTATGATGTTGTCAAGGAGCGAGTAGAGGAAGTTGCCTCTGCCGGTGCGAAAGCCGCATGTTCAATCGCAGAAGCTGTAAAGGATGCGGAGTTTGTCGTCACGATGCTCCCGAACTCCCCACACGTAAAGGAAGTCGTTTGCGGGGAAGGCGGTGTCCTGTCAGCGGCTAAACCGGGGACGATCCTGATCGACATGAGCTCTATCGCTCCGGCGGCTTCACAGGAAGTTGCAGCGAAATGTGCTGAAAAAGGCGTAAAGATGCTGGAAGCGCCTGTCAGCGGAGGCGAGCCGAAGGCGATCGATGGGACGGTTTCATTCATGTGCGGCGGTGAGGAAGAGGTGTTTGAAAAGTGCAGGCCGATCCTTGCCCTGATGGGGAAGGATATCGTTCTGTGCGGGCCGAGCGGAGCAGGAAATACCGTAAAACTGGCAAACCAGATCATCGTTGCAGTCAATATCGCAGCTGTCGCAGAAGCTTTCATGCTGGCGCGCCAGGCGGGTGTCGAGCCACAGACTGTGTTTGAAGCGATACGCGGCGGCCTTGCGGGAAGCACTGTTCTGAACGCAAAGGGCTCTATGATGATCGCTCAAAATGTGAATCCTGGTTTTAAGATCGATCTGCACATCAAGGATCTGAACAATGTAGTAGATACTGCGCACCGAAACGGTACGCCTATTCCCATGACGAGCGTCGTGATGGACATGCTCCAGAACCTGCACCTGCGCGGTATGGGTGGCTGCGATCACAGCGCCATCGCGAAGTATTATGAGTATCTGACGGGTGTTAAGATCTGATCTTTTCTATTATTGGGATTCGTTCCATGTGCTTTTTCAAAAGAACAAATAAAAGGAATAGCCTACTTCACAGCAGGCTATTCTTTTTTCCAAGAAAATATGGTTTGAGGTTGTCAGTGATTAGGAAGGACCTTCCAGATCTTCATGGATCCGGGCGACAGCCAGTTTCCCGCATAATGCGGTTCATGCCACCATCCCGCCTTTATTCCTTCTCCGGCAGGTGTAGTTCCCATGTGATATTCTGCTTCAGGGACTTCCTCCCATTGCAATCCGCATACATCGATCACATTAAGCCCCTTGCGGAAATACAGATAGCACTGATTCGCTTCGGTTTGCGAATTGTTTGTGATCGAGTAATAGAGAGTGCCGTCCTGATGCCGGAATCTGGAGACGATCGCTTCATGTGCGGCTTCGACGTAGATGAGGTTTTCGTCTTCTTCTTCACAGAACAAGGGGTAGTTTGCAAATGATTTCTTTGCATGCCATACCTTTTCGAGTTTGAGCTTTGGTATGAGACTGCCATATGTCTTGTGGAAGGTGCGGTTGATGCGGGCAACCTTTTCGAATTGGCTGGAGCGTTCATAATGTTCGTCGATGGGGGCAAGCCCATAACGGCCTGTCATACGGCGATTATAGAAGAAATAGCCCATTATCCCATCTGCACCATGTGCAATGGAAGTGTACAGCTGCCAGCGAAAATCGTTTTCTGTGACTTCGCGATAGCGGAAATGCCCTGTCATGAGAACTGTGTTGAGGAAAGGTACACCTGTTCGCAGGGACATATCACGGAATACCTCAAGGTTATGGAAGTATTCTGTAAGCCCCTCTCCATCCGGGAGCAGTTGTGTATAGCAGTCATATCCGGTAAGGCCAAGATGCGCATCGTTAACGATATCAGTCAAGACATCTTGATACTTCTTGCCGCCCTGACCGAGGCGTTCAGGTCCCCAACCGAAGCTCCAGGGGGCAAAGTTGACAAACATCTTCTTTTCTGGAATCACTTCCGAAACGATTTGAGAAACCTTAATGGTGTTTTTTACTTCGATCAATCCCCTCATGCAGCCCGGCTCATCCAATATGAAGATGGAGTCTACAGCAGGATGGAGTCCAAAATCATTGCGAAGCTGCAATGCAGCACTTCGTACTCTGTCTTCATCAAAGCGATCTGGGAACCAGGCTTTCTTGAGCCGCAGATCGTAAAACATTACATGGATATCCCTGCGAGCGGCTTCATCAAGGAGTTCAAACATAGCTTCCCTGCTTCCGGGAAATTCGGAATACATTGGTGACATAGCCAATGTCATTCCAGCTTCGTCCCATTCTTGTACAATCTCCCGCGGTCGTTTCCAAATCTCAGGCAGTTCAAATTCACAAAGATTCCAGAATCCGATTGGGTACTTTTCCATAATCAAGCCTCCGTTTATTCCTCCTTGTGGGAGTTGAAATTCAGCCTGTACTGGCTGGGTGTAACATTATAGGTTCTTTTAAAAGCTTTAAGAAACGTGTTTAAAGTTATGTACCCGCATTCGGAACAGATATCGCTGATCTTTTTATCTGTGTTTCTAAGAAGCGAACACGCATGCTCCATGCGGATCTGTTGGATATATGCGGCTGGTGTTTTGCCGGTAGCATCATGACAAAGTTCGTATACTGACTTTTCGTTGAGCCTTAATGAGTCCATGATGGTCTGTATATTCAGGTTTTCGTCACTCAGACGATCTCTTATGAAAGTGACGAATTGCTTCTCACGTTCCTCTTCATTCGGATCAGGAAGGTCATCCTGTGTCGATCTGCCAATTTGAGGATGATATTCTCTTTCGGCAGCGCGAGAGTTATGCTTTCTATTATATTCTAATTTAGCATCCTGGTATGCGGTGCTCAGAGTGGAACTTCCGCTGTGTATATCGCTGATACCATACTCTATGTCGGTATCAAGGGTATGATTGACAGAATCGACCAGAGAAGACAGTTTATCTATAAGGGAGTCCTTTAGAGATGCAACCGGCAATATGAGGATAAAGGAATTGCCATCCAAAATATGCGGTATAGCTGTTGACAAAAGCCCCTGTGTGAAATGCTGGCTGATAAGTATATGGAGATAGTTTTCATTGTCAGAGGGAACATTGGTCAGAACACAGTAAAACACGGCATAACTGTCAGGCAGTCCGGGTATAGGTTCACTCTTTTCGGAAAAAAGACACCTGTCGATGATGGTATCGCGTTGCTGATTCTGTAGGTTTTCAAGAGTACTTTGCACCTCTTGGTACTTGCGGTCTAAGGTTTCGATCGTTTCATGGATGAAATTAACAGTATCAGGACTTTGGCTGAGCCCGAACTCCAAAAGATGGCTTGCAATCTGTTCCATTGGCAGGGCTGCACGCCTTGCGCAATAAACTGAGATCACAACACAAATCAGGAAGGCAAAGATGATATAGATAATGACCGGCTTCAGACTGGTAAAAAGTAAACCCGAGGTATCTACTTCAAGCTGCATGGAAAACCCGAATATCGGATCACTGATCTCAAAGAACTTGCCAGATCGGAATTCGCGATCGGCTCTATACTGGTATAGAAGTGCGCCGTTTTTGTCCAGGACACGCAGAGATGCATTCGAGTTCACGGCAAGATTGAACATTGAAAGCAGCTGTGCTTCATCTATCATCAGGTAAGCATATATATTATCCGAAGGAATGGAAGAACCGACGGCAAAGGGAGTACTGATTATATATGCGGTATTGATCGTCTTGTTTGAAAAAACCTTTATTGAACAGCCTGGAAGTGTAAAGAAACCGGACAGTGAATCAGGTGATCTAAGGCAGTCTGGCAAGGCTTCGCTGGAAAAAACATTCATGGAGAGGTATTGTGCAAGTGAAGTATAGCATCCAAAATGACTGACAATTACATCGCTGCGAGGAAAATAGATTAAAATATCAGCGTAAAGCCGGTTGGCGGCCGATAAATTCTGGATATAGTAATAAAAGTTATTAAGTGAAAAGATCGAAGATGGATTGATAGGCGCAGGTGAAAAAATAAACCGACCGGTGGTAGTGTTATTCATAGTCATGAGCATAGTAGACATGGTCTGGAGTTCTTTGGAAAGCTGTTCGACTCCGTGGCTTAGGGATGTCTCATACATATCATAAATACGATCTTCGGTGCCGTGATAAATAAATGAGAACAGGATAAGTATCGCTAAAACTACCACGACGAGAACGGGCAAGGTATAGCGGATATAATATGACAGCTTTGAAAGGAAGAAGCCATTGGTTTTCTTTGATTTAACTATCATAGCAAAAATCCTGTATTTTATTCTGAAGCAGACAAAAAACACTATTAATTATAATGCATGTATACAGTACCATTTTCGGAAAACACAATCAAGTTGAAACATGGATTTAACGGAATTTTACACCACATACCACAGGAATTTCCACTTGTGAATTGTTAATTATTGAAGTACAGTTATTATGAAAGACAGGCAGGACATGCATATGAGGAAAGAGGTGAGCAGATTGACTTCAGCGAGGTTTCCCCAAAAAAGATCGGGGTGGAAAAAACTTAAAAATTACTGGAGGCTGTATGCCTTTCTGCTGATTCCGCTTGTATATGTACTCGTATTCTGTTATACACCTATGGCGGGCCTGCAGATTGCTTTTAAGAAATACTCTCCAAGGCTGGGGATTATGAGAAGCCCATGGGTTGGGTTTACTCAGTTCAGGAAATTTTTTAATTCTTATTATTTTGAAAGAACCTTGGGAAATACCCTGACGCTTTCGATTTACAGTATAGTGGCTGGCTTTCCGATTCCCATCATACTGGCGCTCATGTTTAATTGCGTTCGCTTTTCCGCAGGCCGGAAAGCGGCGCAGAACATCATGTATATGCCGCACTTTATATCCGTTGTGGTTATGGTGGGTATTATTAATCAGGTATTTGGCGCCAGGACAGGACTCTATGGTCAGATTTACAGGTATTTTGATCCTAGTGCGACTGTACCTGATCTTCAGCTTTCTGCTAATGCGTTCCGCCATATGTATGTTTGGTCCGGTGTTTGGCAAGGCATGGGCTGGGGCACGGTTATTTATACAGCGGCTCTTACGGGTGTGGATCCCGCTTTGCATGAGGCTGCTGTTATCGATGGCGCATCCCGTTTGCAGAGGGTGGTCCATGTGGATGTGCCAACTATCATTCCAACGATAACGATCACTTTGATACTCCGATTCGGCTCGATTATGGGGATAGGTTTTGATAAGGTATACCTTATGCAAAATGATATGAACCTTCGTGTGAGTGAGGTCATATCGACGTACACTTATAAAGTAGGATTGACCAGTACGCTGGACTACTCCTATTCTACGGCGATTGGGATGTTCAATTCTGTTGTAGGATTGATCATGCTTGCACTTATGAATTTTATATCCCGACGAGTGAGCGAAACGAGCCTTTGGTAAAGGAGGGAAGACCGTATGCCGAAAAAAATGAGAAAACAGGATAATGAAGCCATCATTCTGGCAACGGATTTCCGTCCGGCAAAAAGGGATAAGGTATTTTATGCAATCAACGGAGCCATACTTATATTACTGACGCTGATCGTGTTGATCCCCCTTATCTATATTCTTGCCTGTTCCTTCTCCTCTCCAAGAGCTGTTGCAGGCGGCAAAGTATATCTCTGGCCGGTCGAATTCAGTGTGGAAGGCTACAGACGTGTTTTTGTCTATCCGAATATATGGGTGAGTTATGGAAATACGATCTTTTATACTATAGTCGGTACGGCTATCAATGTGGTCGTTACCATTCTATGTGCTTATCCGCTTGCAAGACGGGATCTGCCCTATAAGGGCATCATCATGTTTATCTTTACTTTTACTATGATGTTTTCAGGAGGAATGATACCAAGCTATATCCTGTTGAAAAACCTGGGAATGACGAATACCCGCTGGGCTATGCTGGTGCCGGGTGCCTTATCTGTTTACAATATGATTGTAGCCAGAACGTTTTTGATGAATATCCCTTCTGATCTTTTGGATGCTGCCAGCATTGACGGATGCAATGATACCCAGTATTTTTTCCGCATAGCTCTTCCATTATCCGGGACGTTGATCTCGATGCTCGTCCTTTTTTATGCAGTTGGACATTGGAACAGCTATTTCAATGCTTTTTTGTACCTGTATGATAAGAAACTCATGCCTCTACAGATCGTTCTGCGTGAGGTGCTAGTTGCCAATTCCATCAATACAGAATCTATTGCAGATGAAAGCTCTTTTACCGCTATTGTCGGTATGAGTGAATTGATAAAGCATGCGCTTATCGTTGTATCAAGCGTGCCTATCCTTGTATTGTATCCCTTTCTTAGGAGATATTTTGTAAAGGGTGTTATGATCGGCTCCCTGAAAGGCTGATCCTGGAAAGTGATTTCGGCCGTAAAGGCTGGAATAAATAATAATCAATTAAGGAGGAACCTAACATGAAGAAGCTCTTATCCCTCGTGTTGGCCGCGCTGATGGTGCTGTCAGTCATAGTGCCTATGGCTGCACTGGCAGATGAGAAAGAGACATTGAGGATTGTAATCCCTCAGGCGTCTTTGGTATCGGATTACGAGGACAACAAGTTTACCCAGTGGATCGAAGATGAGTGCGGGATTAATCTGGATTTTGTCGTTCTGCCGAACGATAATCCGAAGGACAAACTGTCTGTTATGGTAGCAGGCGGTGAAGATCTGGGTGATGTGCTATGCATTGGTCTCTCCTCCTCTGAGGCGATGACATTTGCCGATGCGGGAGCCATTATTCCGATCAATGAATTCTTCGATAAGTACGAAACGAATGTCGAGGCTTATGATGCGGAGACCGGTAAGAGCATACTGGGCCAGATCACGATGGTCGATGGCAATATCTATGGCATACCGGCGTATCTTGTTTCCATTTCTGATGAGCTTCGGTATCGTGCCTGGATTAACACCAGATGGCTTGAAAATGTTGGCATGGAATCTCCTACTACAACAGAAGAATTCTATGAAGTACTAAAAGCTTTCAAAGAGAAGGATGCGAACGGCAACGGTGATCCTAACGATGAGATCCCGATGATCGGCAACTCAAAGGGCTGGTCGACAGATTGCCGCATGTTCCTTACTAATGCGTTTGTTTATGAGGATGGCGGCTTCGGGTACCTGGTGGATGCAGAAGGCAAAGTAAGCTTCAACTACACGACAGATGAATACCGTGAAGCACTCCGGTACATGAATAAGCTGGTATCGGAAGGATTACTCGCAACTGATACCTTTACGCTTGAATATGCCCAGTATCAGGAAGTTCTGAACCATGATCCGACCAATGTTGGTGTGTTTACCTTTACTAACCCCATTGCTATGGATCAAAACATACCTGAGAACAAGTATTATCAGTTTGTGCAGCCGCTGGTAGGACCTGAAGGAAAACAGTATGTGACATACAATCCTACCCAACCGTCGCCCACCTGGTTCATTACAGCAGATTCCAAGAATCCTGATCTTGCCTTTAAAGTTGGCGATTTCCTGTACAGTGAAGAATCTTACCTGCGCAACCGTGTAGGCGTACAGGGTGAGGATTGGGAACTGGCCGGCGAGGACATCTATGAGAAAATGGGTTATTCCGACGATATGATCATCTGGAAAGAGATTAACTATCCGTGGGAGAATCTGAGTAATACCTTCTGGCATCTGGGAGCACCTGCACTTTGCCGTCAGCCCAACTACATGTCCATGTGGAATGGAGACGAGAGCTACTATAACTATCGTCGTTGGAAGGGCTTGCTCTATTACATGGAGATCATGCCTGAGGAAGGAACCTACGTTCCTACGCTGAACTTTACACCGGAAGAAACGGAAGAGTTGGCAGAGATCCGTACAGCGATCGATACCTACAGGGCTGAGTGCCGTACGCGCTTCATCCTTGGAGATATGGATCTGGATACGGAGTGGGATGCGTACCTCAATGAATTGACCAAGATGAACATTTCCCGCTATACCGAAATTTGTCAGACGGCATATAACAGGTTCCTAGGGAAGTAAAAACCACTGTGTGCCGCCGCCGTTTTTCGGCGGCGGCTTCTCCGTTGGTTGTTTATTGTAATAGATAGGGATTGGAAAGAAGGTTCAGAGAGAATGGCTAATTATCCGTGGAAGTGGAAGGGCGTGCTTTTGACTGCGCCTTTGAAAGGTGATATGGATGTCGTGTGTGAGCTGATTGAAAAAAAGCTTGCACCTGCCGGTGTCAATCTGGTGATCATTCAAACGCGTTATCGCTATGAGTTTAAGAGCCACCCTGAATGTACCGGGAATGAACCTATGTCTGAAGCGGACGTGAAACAGCTGTTGGGTGTATGCAGGGCAAATAACATTTGCCTCGTTCCCAAAATGAACCTTTTTGCACATCAATCCGGCCGCCTCAATGGGCCGCGTGACGGGATCTTACATGGTTATCATGAGGATGAAGATATCTTCCCGTATACGCTGGATGGCCTTTTGAAGGCTTATCCGGAATTCAATGAGACGCCGGATATCAAAACGGCGGATTATACGTTCAGCCTGTGCTTATCCAATTCCGATTGCGCCAGGATTGTATGTGATCTTATGGATGAGATGCTGGAAGTATTTGAGGCGGATGCACTCCATATCGGCTGTGATGAGGCGTTTGATATTGGTCTTTGTCCACGCTGCAGGGGGAAGGACAAAGTTAAGCTTTTTGCGGATTGGGTGACTATGCTGCATGACCATTTGGCGGCAAAAGGTGCAAAGACACTGATGTGGGGAGACAGGTTTATTAATTCTGAAACATCAGGGTATAACAGTGCCTATGATGCCTGTACTGTGGGAACGGAAGCGGCTGTTAAGTTGATTCCGAAGGACATCATATTGTGCGACTGGCATTATGGTAAACATGAAGCATATAAATCAGTAGACATGTTTGCCGAAGAAGGCTTTAAGATGTTCTTCTCACCATGGCGTATTCCGGAAAATGCACTCGCGTTTTATAATTACGCAAAGTCACATGATAAAGGGCATATACTTGGTTTGCTTGCCACCACCTGGTGTTCATCTGGAGAACTGGCAAGAGCGATTCTCTATGGGGAGAAGCCTCGCTGGGAGAAAACGCAGGCGGTTATAGATGCGTGGAATGAAATGCTCTTCCAGGATCCATGAGGAGGATAAAATATGGACATTAGATCATGTGGCGAAATGATCCGTAAATATGGCTTGATTGCTTCGCTTGGTTCAAATGCAAGGGATGCTGCAAGCGCATTCTCGAAGAATTGGGTACGTGTTTTTGAAGTATCTGATTCCGAAAAATGCCGAGAAATCCGGACTGTATGTTCTGATGCTGTCATTGGTGTGGCTGGGATCGAGGATGAAGAAGGCTGCCGCAATGCTATAGCATGTGGTACTTCTTATATTTCAACCTTTGGAGTCGATGACGATATTGCTTGTATCTGCCGGGAAAATGAAACGCTTTATATACCTTCGTGTTCTACTGCGGCGGAAATCTACCAAGCAAAAAAGTCAGGCTGCGGGATCGTAAAGTTTTATCCGGCCGGCTTATGTGGCGCTGTGGAGATGGTAAAAGCATTCGGTGAGAGATTCCCGGATGTGCTGTTGATCCCTGAAGGCCAGGTGGAGATTGGGAATATAGGGGATTATTCCTGCCTTAAAAATGTCTGCGCAGTTCAGCCTTCTGGCCTTCGGGTGGAAAACGTACAGGAGGCTGTCAGATGCCTGATTGGCTTTGAAATGTATCATATGGGTATTAATATGCCTTCTGCGGCGGATTCGCAGGCTTTGGCTGCCAAATTCCGCGACGCTTTCGGCTTTGAAGCTGGTGAAGGTCCTTTTGCGTACTATTCCAGCCAGAATCTCCGCGTTATTGATAGCGTGCTTTTTGACTGTAATAAAAAAGCTGTTGTGGGAGGACCGGGCGCGTTTTATCAGACAGCAGACTTTGAGATCATGAAGACTATGTCACGTGGAAAGAACGGACATATTGGTATTCGCGTTAATGATGGGCTTCGGGCAGTCGCATATCTGGAGGAAAAGGGTTGGATGATGGAGCCATCTACTTATTTCTATACAGACGGAAGGATTTTTACTGTATATTTGAAGGATGAGGACTTTGGCGGATTTGCCGTACATCTTCTCCAAAAATTTTAAAACAAGGAAGGCGCGGCTATGAAGCTGTATATCGGATGCTATACCACCCGCCTGGAAGGGAAGGGCCTTGCGCAGCTGGAACTCGATGGAGATCGGCTGCGCCTTTCGGGTATTTATCGAGATATTGAGGACCCTCTGTACTGTGCGCTTTCTGATGATAGAAAGAGATTGTATGCAGTAGGAGTCGGAAGCGATGGAGAAGGATACTGCGTTGCTTATGATGTCAGCGGTGTTGTGCCGATCCTGATCTCGAAAGGTAAACTCGGTGCTCCGGACTGCTGTCACGTGGAATTGAGCCCTGATGAAAGGTTTGCTTACGCGGCATGCTACGCTTCGGGCAGAGTATCTGTATTGCCTATACAAGATGGCATAAAAGATACGATCCAGGTCATACAGCTCGAAGGCGGCAGCCATGTCAATCCACAAAGGCAGGATAAAGCTCACGCTCACCAGATCACGCTGATGCCGAAAAACGACAGGATAGCGCATGTTGTAGATTTGGGTAGTGATGAAATCGTGAGTTACAGGCGGGATAGCGTTACCGGAAAGCTTGCGGAGATAGGGAGAACACACGTAAGCCCCGGCTCTGGACCAAGGCATATCACTTATCATCCGAATGGACGTTATGCTTACCTTGCGTATGAGCTGGGGAATCTTGTAAGCATGATGGAATGGAAAGGTGATCATTGGGATATCCTGCAGACATTGTCCACTCTTCCGGAAGATGAACATATGGAAAGCTATGCTGGCGCGATTCGTTTTGATGAAGAGGCGGGAAAGGTGCTGGTGACCAACAGAGGACATAACAGCATAGTCGTGTTTGATGTTATGAATGATGCGTATCTTTCGTTAGACAGGTTCATACCATGCGGTGGTGATTTCCCGCGCGATCTATGGCTGCTGAAAGATCGTAGGATGCTGACAGCCAATCAGCTTTCAGGAACAGTTGTTCTTTTAGATGAAAGAGGAAAGAAACTTTCGGAAGCACGTATTAATGCTGCCGTGAGCGTATGTGGATGATGGATATTCTTGAAGAAGCACGTCAGTTTCGAAGAGACCTGCACAGGATACCGGAATTAGGTTTTCAGGAACATGAAACGTGTAATTATCTTTGGAAAATTTTGAAGGAAACTTTGCCGGATTCTCTGGACATTTTCTGCGGCACAGGGATCCGAGCAGTCTATAGGTGTAATGTTCCACACAGCGAAACAGTAGCATTCCGTGCGGATATGGACGCCTTGCCTATATGTGAAGAAACCGGGCTCACGTTTGCTTCTGTTCATGAAGGCGTTATGCATGCGTGCGGCCATGATGGTCATATGGCGGCTCTTCTCTTGCTTGCCAGGAAAATCTCGAGAGAGAGGGAAAAGCTCTGCCGAAATGTTGTGTTGATTTTCCAGCCTTCCGAGGAAACCCGTTGCGGTGCGGCAAAAATGGTAGCAGCGGGTGTCCTGGAAAAACCTGACATAGATAGGATTTACGCTTGTCACTTGTGGCCTGGGATCAGAAAAGGTTATTTTGCGACAAAGGCAGGCGTGCTTATGGCACAGGCTTGTTATCCTGATATTACGATCGATGGACAAGCAGCGCATGGAGCCAATCCGGATCAGGGCTCGGATGCTGTGGTGGCGGCTTCCGGCTTGATCCAGGCGTTGCAGACGGTCATTTCCCGCAACACGCCGCCTGAGAGGGCGGTAGTTATCACCTTTGGCCGAATTGAAGGCGGTGCGGGGCGTAATATCATACCGGCGCATGTTCGAATGGAAGGGACTGTTCGTGCATTTAGTGCGGAAGATTTCGATCGGACAATAAAACGAATGGAGGAAATCATCCTGGGTATCGGAACGGCATACAATGTACGTATAGAAATGAAAACAAATGATCATTATCCATGCGTTGATAATGATGTATCTCTGGCAGAAGGGCTAAGACGCTTACTCGGCAGCAGGCTGGAATTAGCTGAACCTGTACCAAATGCAGAGGATTTTTCGTATTACCAGCTAAAGGTGCCTGGTGTTATGTTATTCGCAGGTATCGACGATGGTGTGCATGAGACAAGGCTTCACAGCCCGCGTTTTAACTTTGATGAGGCGATTTTGCCAGATATGGCGGATCTTTACTGGCGCATCATACAACAGGATCGGGAGGAGTTAATATGAATATAGGGTTTATTGGATTAGGTGTCATGGGAAAACCTATGGCAGGAAATCTGCTCAAAGCAGGTTATTCGTTGAAGGTATATGATATTGATCCGAACAGCGTAGCTGTGATGGCGGAACAAGGAGCGATAAAGGCAATAAGTGCAAAAGATGCTGCACAGGATGCCGATGTCGTAATCACAATGCTGCCTGATGGGCCACAGGTCAAAAGTGTGATTTTGGGAGAAGATGGCCTGATCAATGTCATGAAATCTGGCAGCATACTGCTTGATATGAGCAGCATTTCACCTGTAGATAGTGTCAAAATTGCAC
This sequence comes from Christensenella sp. UBA1224, assembly GCA_002309235.1. Classification (GTDB taxonomy): domain Bacteria; phylum Bacillota; class Clostridia; order Christensenellales; family Aristaeellaceae; genus UBA1224. The sequence continues at coordinate 35,589 of DBXA01000185.1, forward strand.
GGGAGTTGGAAAAGAAAGGTATATCCATGTTGGATGCGCCGGTCTCGGGAGCATATGCCAAAGCAGTAGATGGCACGCTTTCGATCATGGTAGGCGGCCATGAGGAAGATCTTGCAAAAGTCATGCCGCTTCTGGAAGTATTGGGAGGAACGATCGTGCATATCGGGCCTTCCGGCAGCGGAAGTGCCTGCAAGCTTGCAAATCAGATCGTTATAGCTGCAGGGATCGCTGCTGTCGGCGAGGCGTTCATGCTCGCTAAACTCCAGGGATGCGATCTCGAAAAAGTATTTACGGCGGTCAGCAGCGGGTTTGCGGGCTCTACACTGATGAATTCAACCGTACCGAGAATGCTTGCTGGCAACTACGAGCCTGGATTCAGAATCGATCTGCATCTCAAGGATATCCGCAATGCAGTAAATGCGGGTGATGCTTGCGGCGCTCCTATGCCTCTGGCTAAGCATATGCTGAGTGTTTTGACCGAGTTATCAAAACAGGGAGACGGCAGCCTTGACAACAGTGGGATTGTTCGATATTACGAAAAGACAACGGGAAAAGTGTTTAAGGAAGGTGATGATTGAAATGGGAAAAGGTGATATCCCTGTTCTGGGATTGATGCTGGGAGATCATGCCGGTTGCGGACCAGAGCTTGTGGCAAAGGCTCTTCTGGCAAAAAAAACAGACAACTATACAGCGGTACTAGTAGGCAATCGGGAGCGCTTCGAAAAGTCGCGAACTTGTGTGGAAGGCGCTGAAAATATTCAGATAATCCCGTGGGATGGATCTGACAGGCCAGAGCAGGCGTCAGGTTGTACAGCGTATTTCTATGATGTTCCTGCTGGACCAGATATAGAATTCGGTAAAGCAACGGCAGATGGGGGGCGTCTGATCTTTGACAGTATCAAGGCGGCAATAGAATTGCAGAATGCAGGAAAGATAGACGGCATTCTCATGGCTCCGATTACGAAAGCAGGCCTCCATATGGCCGGTTACACTTATACATCGGAATTTGAACTGTTTGGTGACCTATATGGTACAGGGGAAGCGGCATCTGTTCTGAAGTGCGAAAACTACTTCCGTGCGACAGTCGTCGGGCATTGTGCATTTCGTGAGATTGCTGACAGGATAACAACGGAACGTATTCTTGTCACGGCTCATAGACTCCTGGATAAAATGAGTGTCTTCCTTAAGCCGGATGATATTCGTATAGCGATTGCGGCCTTAAATCCGCATGCCGGCGAAGGCGGATTGTTTGGAAATGAGGAAGCGACTGTAATACAGCCGGCGATCGATCAGCTGCGTGATGAAGGTTTTAATGTAGCAGGACCATGGCCTAGTGATACCGCTTTGAATAGGGTGAGATCAGGAGAAGCTAATGGAATCGTATACCTCTACCATGATCAGGGTAATATCGCAATGAAGGCTGTTAATTTCGGCGGTATAATTCTTATGTATGTGGAGATTCCGGGATTGATTGTTTCTGTCGGCCATGGCCCTGCCATGGACAAGGCGGGCACTGGTCAAGCAACCGCTGTTAATATCATTGAAAGTATCAATGTCCTGACGATGCTTTCAAAAAAGAAATTGGCAGGTGAAAAGTATTGAGTGAGTTTACTGGAAAGACTGTTATTGTTACTGGGGCTTCCAGTGGTATCGGTAAAGGAATTGCACGAAGATTCTTTCAGGAAGGGGCGAATATGGCCCTTTGCAGCCGTTCAAAAGAGAGAGTTGATCAAGCGGCCGCAGAGTATGCAAACCTTCCGGATGAGCGCATATTCTCAATGGATTGCGACATGTCGGATACAGCAGCTATTCGATCTTTTGTCAAAGCCGTTATAGAGAAATACGGGTCAATTGATATCCTTGTGAACGATGCTGGACTTAGTTTTCCAACGCCCTCTCTGGAATTTACGGAAGAACATTGGGATACGACCTTCGATGTTAACATCAAAGGGATGTTTTTCATGAGCCAGGAAGTTGTACGGTATATGATAAAGGCAGGCAAAGGCGCTATTGTCAATATCGGTTCCGTCAACTCTGTGACGGTTGTGATTGGACAAGCGGCATACGCAGCGTCAAAAGCCGGTATATCTCAGATGACGCGCAGCCTTGGCAGAGAATGGGCGCGCAGCGGCATCAGAGTGAACTGTGTTGCCCCTGGAAGCATTCCGGCTAAATGCAATGAAAAGATGTATTCAGATCCGGAAGTACTTAAGGCGATGTGTGATAAGATTCCTATGGGACGCAGGGGGGAAGTGGACGAGATAGCGGATGCAGTCCTTTTCCTGGCATCTTCCAGAGCAAGTTATATCACGGGACAGACTTTGTTTGTAGACGGCGGTCTTACGCTGGTACAAGGATAGGAGGTTATTCATTATGGAAAAGAAGATCAGGGTAGGCGTGGTACACACATTTCTTTACTCGGTGGAGGATATCAAGGCCCAATTCCGTGCGCAGCTGCCGGAAGTTGAGATGATCAACATCATCGACGACAGCCTATTGGAGGAAGCGCTGGCACACGGAGCCATCACGAGTGGTATCATTGCCCGTATGTGCGATTACTACCAGAACCTGCAGGATTTGGGGTGTGTCTGTGCCTTGAACCAATGTTCGTCGGTAGGCGAAGCCTCGGATATCGCTGGAAAACTGATCGATGTTCCGATCTTTAAGATCGACAGGCCTATGGCAAAGCGTGCAGCAGAGCTCGGTGAGAGGGTAGCTGTGATAGCGACAGCATGCTCCACAGTAGAGCCTTCCAGCCGCCTGGTAGAGACAGAAGCGGCGAAGCTCGGCAAAAAGGTAACGGTAGACCGCTGCTTTGTGGAAGGCGCGTATGACTTCCTGCTGAAGACGGGCGATAAGCAGAAACACAATGAGATGGTGATCGCCAAAGTGGAAAAAGCGGCTGAGGATCATGATGTCATCGTACTGGCACAGGGATCAATGTTCCATCTTATGCCGCTGCTGGGACATATCAAAGTGCCGGTGTTGACGAGCCTTGAGACGGGTATCGCTCAGATCCGCGGCTATCTGGACAGTCTGAAAGCATAAAAACCAAGGAGGAAAAAAACTATGAAAAAGATACGTGTTGGAGTAGCGGGATACGGTACGATCGGCCAGAGGCTGGCGGATGGTGTGGCAATGCAGGGAGATATGGAACTGGTCGGTATCGCTGATCTGGCGCCTACTCTGTCGATACGGGCACTGGCAGAAAATGATATGATCGGCGCGAACGGCGTGAAGTATGATCTGTATCTGGTGGAAGGCGCTGAGAAGAGCCAATTTGATGAGCTTGGTATCCCTGTTGCCGGCACATTTGAAGAGCTCATCAAGAGTGTCGATATCATGCTGGACAGTGCACCGGGCGGCGTAGGGGCGAAGAACAAAGTGCTCTATGAGAAATACGGCGTAAAAGCCATATTCCAGGGCGGAGAGAAGAATTCCGTTGCGGATGTATTCTTCCATGGATATGCGAACTATGAAAAAGGCGTAGGAGCACAGTACCTGAAACTGACAAGCTGCAATACCACCGGCCTGATCCGTGCGGTCGATGCTCTGGATCGTGAGATAGGAATAGAAAAGGTAGCGATCACGATCATCCGCCGTGTGGCTGATCCGGGAGATTATCATCGTGGACTTACTAACGCGCTTCAGATGGAAAAAGCACCTTCGCACCAAGCGGTTGACTTGATGACGATCATGCCGCATGTTGAAGCGACCGGTATACTGGTACATACGCCGGTAACGCATGGGCATATCATCACGGTTCTCGCTACGGCGAAGGATGGAAAGAAGATCACGAAGGAAAAAGCACTGGAGATATTCAAAAAACATCCGCGCATCCGCGTGGTCTCGATCGCGGAAGGGTTCAAGGGAAACGCGAGTCTCTTCAAGTATGCACGTGATCTGGGCAACAGGCGCGGTGATATGTATGAGATAGGTCTGTGGGAGGATTCAATCGTTGAGTCTGGCAATGATATCATGTTTGCGATCAATATCCCGCAGGAATCCGTTACGATTCCTGAGACGATAGATGGTATCCGTGCTGCAATGTGCATGCAGAAGACGCGTGAGGAAGGAACGGCAGAAACGAATAAATACCTGAATATCGGCAAATTCAAGAAATAAGCAGATTGATAAGGAGCGGACGGGGATACTATATGTATCTCCGTCCGTTTGAGCGGAGGCAGAAAATGAGATTTGGTATATACACGCTGGACGATTATGATCTGAAAGGTAAAACGGTTCTGTGCAGGGTGGATATGAATCAGCCGGTCGACCGTGTTTCAGGTAAACTGAAGAGCACGCAGAGGATCAAAGCCTGCGCGCCGACGGTCAGGGAGCTTTCCGATAAAGGCGCGAAAACGGTTGTTTTGGCCCATCAGGGGAGCGATATCGAATATAAAAATTATTATACGACGGAGCCTCATGCCAAGACGTTGGAAGAATTTGTCGGAAAGCCGGTAAGCTTTATCGACGATGTCTGCGGACCGGCAGCAAGGCAGGCTATTTCAGATTTGAAGGAAGGAGAGATACTGCTGCTTGATAATGTTCGTTTCTGCGCAGAAGAACAGACGCTCTTCGAGACAAAGTTGTGCCTCACGCATGAAGAGCAGGCGCATACGCAGGTGGTGGAGAAGCTTGCGCCGCTCGCAGATCTGTATGTCTGCGATGCGTTTGCAGCGGCACACCGGGACCAGCCGACATTATGCGGCTTCGAACAGGTACTTCCTTCTGCGATGGGCCGGCTTTTCGAGAAGGAATACTGCGTGGTTTCGGAATTGATGGAAGCGCCTGCTCATCCATGTGTTTTCGCCTTGGGCGGAGCAAAGATATCGGATGCTTTTATGATGATGGAAACCGTTCTGAAAGCGGGTACTGCGGATGTGATCCTGACGGGCGGTCTCGTGGGAGAGATCCTTCTGGCTTCGCAGGGCATAGAGATCGGGAAGGGAACTATGGATTTCATTCTCCGTTCCAATTATGGGGAATTCATTGAGAAGGCGAAGGATATCTACGCAAAATACGCAGGCAGCATTGTGTTGCCTGTTGACCTGGCTTGCGTCAAGAATGGCAAGCGCGAAGAAGCCCGCGTCGGGGTTATCCCAGCCGATTTTGATTCTTCGGATATCGGTTCCATGACAGCTGCACAATACCGGGATAAGATCCTCGGAGCAGCTACTGTGTTCGTGAACGGGCCTATGGGGATATTCGAGCAGAAGGAAAGTGAACTGGGAACAAAGGTGGAATTTGAAGCATTGGCGGAGACAAAGGCATATACCGTAGTCGGAGGCGGTGACAGCGTGACGGCGGCAAAGCAATACGGGGTGACGGATAAGATCGGTTACGTATGCACAGGCGGAGGCGCGCTCATCCGTTTCCTGACAGGTGAAGAACTGCCTGTCGTGAAAGCGCTCAGGCATGCGGCAAAAACGTTTCCGGCGGATCGTTGATGCGCTTGAATAACCGGAGAAAGGAGAAGCAGGATGAAAATATATAAAATGGCGGTCATAGCCGGTGACGGTATCGGGCCGGAAGTTCTCAGGGAAGGAATAAAGGTGCTGGATACAGTCGCAGAAAAGGATGGCGGTTTCCGCTTTGAATGGACGTATTTTCCATGGGGCTGCGAATACTACCTGAAGCATGGCAGGATGATGGCAGAAGACGGGATAGAGACGCTGAAGGGTTTTGATGCGATCTACCTTGGCGCGGTCGGAGCGCCTGGTGTACCGGATCATATCTCATTGTGGGATCTGTTGCTCGTGATCCGCAAGAGTTTTGATCAATATGTGAATCTGCGCCCGGTAAAGCTGCTGCGAGGTGCACCTTGTCCGCTTAAAGATGCAAAGCGCGAAGATATCGATATGGTATTTGTGCGGGAGAACAGTGAAGGCGAATATGCGGGCAGCGGTAGTTGGCTTTACAAAGGCAAGCCGAATGAAGTAGTGATTCAGAACGGCGTTTTTTCACGCGTAGGCTGCGAACGGGTGATCCGGTATGCATATGAGCTTGCCCGCAGAGACAGGAAGACGCTGACAAGTGTAAGCAAAGGGAACGCGCTGAACTATTCGATGGTGTTCTGGGATCAGATATTCAAAGAAGTAGGAAAGGAATACCCGGATGTAGAGACGCACAGCCTGCTGGTAGATGCCGCGAGCATGTTTATGGTAAAGGACCCAAAGAGATTCCAGGTTGTTGTGACAAGCAATCTTTTCGGCGATATTCTTACCGATCTTGGTGCAGCGATCTCGGGGGGCATGGGGCTTGCGGCAGGAGCAAACCTGAACCCGGAGAGGAAATATCCCTCTATGTTCGAACCGATACACGGTTCTGCCCCGGATATCGCGGGCAAAGGAATAGCTGACCCACTGGCTTCTATCTGGTCTGCCAGTCAGATTTTGGACTTTTTCGGAGAAGAAGAATGGGGAAAGAAGATCCTTGGAGCAATCGAACAGCTGCTTACGGAAGGGAAGACGCTTACGCCTGACATAGGCGGTACGGCATCCACATCCGAAGTCGGCAGTGCTGTGGCAGAGATACTGCGGAGATAAGAGAGATATGAAGCAGGAAGAAATACGGATACAGTCGACTTTGGATGGCAGTTTGCAGCCGTCGCTCTTGTACAGACCTGATCTGACCGGGAAGCAGCCTCTTCTCGTGGGCTTGCATACCTGGAGCCATGACCGTTTCAATCAGGTAAGCAGAATGGTGCCATGGGCAGAGGCATTGGGCTTTGGCTTACTTCTGCCCGAGTTCCGCGGTCCGAACCTGGATACCAATCCGCGATGCACGCAGGCTTGCGGTTCTGAATATGCCATGCGGGATATCAGGGATGCTATAGACGAATGCATTCGCAAAGGGATCGCGGATCCTGCGCATATTTTCCTGTACGGCGCAAGCGGAGGCGGCCATATGGCGCTGATGATGGCGGGTAACTGTCCGGAATACTTTGAAGCTATTGCAGCTTTTGTACCGATAACGGATCTGGAAAAATGGGCGGATGAAAATGCGGTCTATCGTCGACATGTTTGTGCCTGCTGCTCGAACGACCCGATTGAAATGGCAAAACGTTCCCCGATGTCGTATATTGATGGCATTGCGCGGGCGAATGTGAAGATCTTTCACGGTAAGTATGACCCTACCGTGCCTGTAGGACACAGTATACGCCTTTTTACGGAGATCATGCTGAAATATCCCCAGAATCACGTATACCTGGATGTTTTCGATGGCGGGCATGAGACGGATGAACTGCTGGCGCTCCACTGGATCCGCACGCAGTATCAGAAGAGAAAACTGACAACAGTAACAGGGTAAAACTGCACGGAAACGGCTCGAACAACTAAAAAACAGGCAGAAAGCACCAGATGATGCGATACTGCCTGTTTTTAGTTTATCTGATTGATTTAGAGTATCGGGTGGATCCAGCCTTCCGGCGCCTCGACGGTGCCTTCCTGGATGCCCAGCAGGGTCTCTCTCAGCTTGGTCATCCACGGGCCCATCTTTTCCATGCCGGATGCGATCTCGATATCCTTGCCGTTGTCATTCACCTTTCCTACAGGGGATATGACGGCTGCGGTGCCGCAAAGGCCCATTTCCTTGAAGCAACCCTTGCGGAGCTCGTCCGCGAAGACCTCTCTCTCCTCGACCTTCATGCCCAGATAGTGCTCGGCCACGTAGACCAGGCTCCGGCGGGTGATGGAGGGGAGTATGGAATCGGACTTCGGCACGACGAGATGGTCATCGCCGTCAACGAAAATGATATTGGCGCCGCCGGTCTCCTCGATCTTGGTCCTCGTGGCGGGATCGAGGTATACGTTTTCGGCAAAGCCCTGCCGGTGGGCGTCCATGATGGGCTTGAGGCTCATGGCGTAGTTGAGGCCGGCTTTGATATGGCCTGTGCCGTGAGGCGCTGCCCTGTCATAATCGCTGAAGCGGACGTAGATGGGCTTGGCGCCGCCTTTAAAGTAGGGGCCTACGGGCGTGGTGAACGCGCGGTACTGGTAATCATCGGCCGGTTTAACGCCTATGACGGGGCTGATGCCGAACATATACGGGCGGATGTACAGTGAAGCGCCGGTGCCGTAGGGCGGTACCCAGGCCGCGTTTGCGGCGACTACCTTTTCGATGGAATCCACGAACTGTTCGACGGAAAGGGGCGGGATCTCCAGACGGATGGCGCTGCTGCGCAGCCTTTCACCGTTGAGATCCGGCCGGAATGTCACGATGCGGCCGTCAACGGTGGTATAGGCCTTGAGGCCTTCGAATACGGTCTGTGCGTACTGCAGCACGCCGGCATCCTCACTCATGACGATCTTGTCATCGGCGACCAGGGCGCCTTCATCCCACTTGCCCGCTTCCTTTGTATAGTTTGCCACATAGCGCCAGTCTGTCTTCATATAGGCAAAGCTGAGGTTTGACCAATCGATGTTTTTCTTTTCCACGGTACATTCCTCCTTTGAAGATCAAAGCATATATCCTCCGGCGGGCGGCAGATGAAAACGCGTACCGCAGCCGGAAACTGTTTTTATAAACTATACCATATGCAATTCCGGAATGCAATAACTGCAAATGTTGAATTTGAACGATGTCCTCCGAAAGCATGCCGCATGACACGAAAAAATAAGACAGAAGTGGTTGACAAACGGGCTTTGGCTGTACGATAATAAACCATCTTTTTTGAATGGGAGCGGTCCGATGGTGAAGCGCGGCCGCTGATATCCTGCAAATTGCGGCCGCGGCGCGGAAAGGCCGGGAGAGAGGAGCGATCCGTATATGAAGATCGGTTGTGTCAGAGAACTCAAAAACAACGAATACCGTGTGGGGCTTACGCCCGATAATGTAAAGGCATATGTTGCTGCCGGGCATGAGGTGCTGTTTGAATGCGGCGCCGGTGTCGGCTCCGGCTTTCCGGACAGTGAGTATATCGCAGCCGGCGCAAAGCTCGCAAAGGATCCGGCTGAGGTATGGAAAAATGTCGATATGATGGTCAAGGTGAAGGAGCCGCAGGAGAGCGAGTATCCCCTGTTCCATGACGGCCTCATCCTCTATACCTACCTGCACCTCGCGGCAGACAAGCAGCAGATGGACGCGCTGCTCGCGGGCAGGATCCGCTCGGTCGCCTATGAGACGCTGCAGGAGAAGGATGGGAGCCTGCCTCTTCTCGCCCCCATGAGCCAGATCGCCGGAAGGCTTTCCATACAGGAAGGCGCGAAGTACCTGGAGAAGAGGTTCGGCGGGGAAGGAGTGCTGCTCGCGGGCGTTCCCGGCACGCCGAAATCTCATATCGTGATACTGGGCGGCGGCACCGTAGGCGCGAACGCATGCAAGATCGCGGTCGGAATGGGAGCGGATGTCACCATCATCGATATCAACCTCAAGAGGCTTGAGCAGCTGGACGACCTGTTCGGCGCCAGGATACAGACACTCGTATCCACGGATTCCAATATTGAGAAGGCGCTCAGGAACGCGGATCTTGTGATCGGCTCCGTGCTGATCCCAGGCGGCAGCACCCCCAAGCTCTTCAAGCGCAAATACCTGAAGGAGATGAAGGCCGGCGCGGTGTTCGTGGATGTCGCCATCGACCAGGGCGG
>DBXA01000185.1:45259-53956 GCA_002309235.1 Christensenella sp. UBA1224
ACCAGCACCATCGCCCTGACCAACGCGACGCTGCGCTACGGGCTCATGATCGCGGGGAAAGGCCTGGAGCAGGCCTGCAGGGAGAGCGATGTCATCTGCTCCGGCGTCAACACTTTCGATGGAAAGCTGACCAACGCGAATGTCGCCGCGGCACACCCGGGTTATGAATATACCGATATCCATAGCCTGATCTGAAGCTTCGCGAATAGGAAAAGTATCCCTGAGCCCTCTGTTTCTGAAAAAGAAACAGGGGGTTTATATGGTGTACCGGGCATAATTAAATGAATGGGTATACACATTATATGTTTGAAGCGGGAAGAAACAAATGTTATAATGTATTTGTTGGAAAAATGAATTTCAGGAGATCGAGTTATGAAACAGTTCCGGTATGTTTATATTGCTTTGATCCTTTTGATCATGCTGCCGTGCGCAGTTTTTGCTTCGGCGGATGATAAAGCTGTCCTTGCCCTGCCGCAAGGGCTTACTATTATCGAGGAAGGAGCCTTTAACGGGACAGCCTGTGAACGGGCTGTATTGCCGGATGGCGTTCTGGAGATCCATGCGGGGGCTTTTACTAACGCATCCCTCTCGGCTGTCAATTTGCCCTCTTCGCTTACATTCATCGCGGAAGACGCTTTCGACGGGCCTGAGAAGGTAACTGTTTCTGTTGAGAAGGGCTGCTATGCCTACGACTGGGCTGCACGCAACGGTTATCTCATTCCTTTCACGTGGGCTGAGAGGGAGGATGGCACGCTGACGATCACTTCCTACGAGGGTACGGATACACAGGTGACAGTGCCTGAAACCATTGATGGGAAAACAGTCACAGCTATCGGCAGTAGCGCTTTCTATCAGCATGAAGCGCTTGAGTGTGTGGTACTGCCGGAGACAGTCACGACTATCCTGAACAGCGCATTCGAACGGTGCGAGAAGCTCACAGAGATCAACCTACCGGGAACACTTAAGAACATAGGTGCACAAGCCTTTTTCGGGTGCACATCGCTTAAACGGCTGGAGCTGCCGGACAATCTGGAATCTGTCGGTGTATATGCTTTTGGTTCAGACTACACGACGGTACGGAGCATGCTGCTGGTATGCGACAGAAACAGCAAGACAGCGAAGACCATTTCGGCGTATTCGTTCACATCGCCGGGTGAGGAGGATTACATCTACGTCTGGCTGAATGACAAGCTTACGCTGGTAAAATATGTGGGAGAAGCTGTGGATCTGATCTTGCCGGATTGGATTGATTCGCTGTACAACGAATGTTTTTCTTACTGCCAGACGATCGAAAGCGTGACGCTGACCGACAAGATCACGGTGATCTCAAAGTCAGCATTCTATGGTTGCAATGCGCTCAAGCGAGTGGTACTGCCGGAGACAGTTACGACTATCATGGATAACGCATTCGGACGGTGCGGGAAGCTCACCGAGATCAATTTACCTGGATCGCTTAAGAACATAGGCGTACAGGCTTTTGCCGGGTGCACATCACTAACGCGGCTGGAACTGCCGGATGATCTGGAATCTATCGGATATTGTGCATTTGGTTCGGAATATACGACGGTACGGAGCATGCTGCTGGTATGCGACAGGAACAGCAAGACAGCGAAGACTATATCGTCGTATTCGTTCACATCGCCGGGTGAGGAGGATTACATCTACGTCTGGCTGGATAATAAGCTCACGCTGGTAAAATACTTGGGTGAAGCAATGTATCTGACACTGCCGGATTGGATAGATGCGCTGTATCACAATTGCTTCTACTATAAAGAAGAACTTGTTGCAGTTGATTTGCCGGAGAGCATTTCCGGTATTCCCTCCGAGGCGTTTTACCATTGCACCTCTCTCAAGTATCTTATCTTGCCGGATACGGTAACCTTTATAGGCCACTCTGCGTTTAATCGATGCACCGGGCTAGAGACGATCGTGTTTCCGTACGGTGTCAGTTCCATTGGAAGCAACGTTATGGATCACTGCCCGGCTACAGCATATGTGTACGAGGGATCTTACTCTCATGAATGGTGTGAGCTCAACAATGTGAGCTATTCGCTGATAGGTGTGATGAGTGCTGATCTCAATGTGGGCTCGGACGGTACAGGATGGGTCAACCATGCCATCAGCCTAAGCGCAAGCGCAGAAGGAGGCGTTCCGCCTTACAGCTATCGCTTCAGCGGTTATAAGAATGGTGAGCTCCTGTATTCCACGGATTGGCAGAGGGGTCCATACAGCTCGTTTATGCCGGTGGAGGAAGCTGCATATTCCTTCAGTGTGGAGGTTATGGATCTGCGCGGTATGATCGTATCGGCTGATTGCTCCTATGGTGGCGTGCGTGTGCCTACCGAGGAGGAACTGATCGAGGTCGAACGGATGGAATTTTACAGGCGCATGAAGGCTGCTTTGAACGCTGCCAAATCCCCCACGCAGTGCGTAGGTGCAGCATACTATAATTCCCTGCCGGATGAATGGGAATGGTATCAGCAGTGGATGAGTATCCTGACTCTCGATCTGGCAAATGTAGATACTTATGTAGCCGAGCGCGAATATCTGGTATACAGCTCCATCAAAGTGGCTGCCGCTGGTAAGAGTTGCATGCTGTTCAACGGTGCAGACCTGCCAGCCGTGCTGGATGTGATCTCCGATTATGCGGGCCTGGATAAATTACAGGCTTTCGAAGAGTGGAAAAAATGGATCAACAGCGAATTGATCGAAATGGTGACAGACAATGAGCTTTACAATGTGTACGAAGGGTATACGAGCGGCCGGCTCAGTGACATAGACGCCAGCGAATTGCTCAAGTCTTTCCATTTCTCTGACAGACAGGCGAGTGCGGTCATCCACAAGATGGACTTCATGAAGCGCATGGACAAGGTTGCCAAGGCAATCAAGGTGCTGAAAAATGTGAAGATCGTAGTGGATGACAGCGTGGAAGCGATCAATCTGATCAGCCTGATGGACTGCATGGATATGGAACAGCTGCGGATCCTGGCAAGGAGCTACGTTATCTCGAGCAGCGGCGCGAGGAGAGACGCGGGCAACATTCTGCTTGAATTCTGCAATGCCTCTGAAGATGAACGCATAGGCATGATTTTGGCGGGGAAGGGTACGCGCCTGGGGCTCGATCTGATCCTGAACAACATAGATGTGGCCTCTTTCGCCGGAGCTGCGGGCAAGATATACAGTATCACAGTGGGCGTATTGGATGTGCTTACCGGTGTGCGCACTCTGCCGCAGAAGTATCATGCGCTCAACTACGCAACAGAGATGGTGCAGCATTGCTGGAACCAGTTCCGCATCAAGCGCAGTAACTTTATTGCCAACCCATGCGACGATAATTATGAATCGGCGTACTTTGCAATTATCAACTACTATGAATCCTCTGCGTTGGCGGAAGATGAGTTTGTCGCTCTGGTGGAAGCGAGCAAATACACCGTTCAGAACATCGGAGAACCGCTTGCAGAGGCCGCCGGCCGAGCGGAGGCGAATGCCGCAAAACTGCGCAGTATGGCTTCCTCCTTGCGAGCTATCTATGACATCTGGCAGGAACGTGACTATCTGACGCTGATGGACCAGGTGGAACCCCTTTTTGAAGACTACAACGGCTATTGATGCCAAGGTTTTGAAGGTGAGGCAAGGATGCTGACGCGTAATCGGGTGCTGCTGAAAAAAACGTATGGAGGACGAAATGACAGACAAGAAAAGGACTGTGAAGAGAAAACAGCCGGATCCTGCCTTTGAAAAGAGGCTGGTCGAACGCAGGGAAGAGCTTTCGTGGCTGTACAGGGAGCTGTACTTTGACGATGCGATGTTTACGGAGCTCATAGAGAGCATGCGCGATTTCAGTGCGAGGAGAAAGACCGCTCTCCGGCGGATCGATGCCCTGCGTGAAAAAGACCAGGGCTGGTACCGCTCCAACGAGCTGCTGGGCATGATGCTCTACATCGAAAATTTCGGCGGCACCCTGAAAGGCGTGGAGCAGAAGCTCGATTACCTTGAAAGGGCAAATGTGAATTACATCCATCTCATGCCATTCCTGGATACCGTGGAGGGCCGTTCCGACGGCGGTTATGCCGTGGCGGATTTCCGCAAGGTGCGCAAAGACCTAGGCACCATGAAGGATTTTGAACATCTGACGGCTTCCTGCCGGGATAAGGGCATCTGCGTGTGTATGGATTTTGTCATGAACCATACCTCCATCGACCATGAATGGGCGCAGAAGGCTCTCGCGGGCGATCCTGAATACATGGACCGCTATTTCTTCTTCGATACCGATGAGATCCCGAAGCAGTTTGAGGAGACCACGCCCCAGGTATTCCCGACAACGGCGCCCGGCAACTTCACTTACCAGGAAAAATGCGGGAAATGGGTCATGACCACCTTCTATCCCTATCAGTGGGATCTCAATTACCGCAATCCCCGCGTTTTCAACGAGATGATGTACAATTTCCTGTTCCTTGCCAACAAGGGCGTGGATGTGATACGCATCGATGCCGTTCCCTACATCTGGAAGGAGATCGGCACGCCCAGCCGCAACCTGCGCAGGGTCCACACCGTCGTGCGCATGATGCGCCTGATCGGCGAGATCGTTTGTCCGGGCGTGCTGCTGCTGGGAGAAGTCGTCATGGAGCCGGCGAAGGTGGTGCCGTATTTCGGAAGCGTCGAAAAGCCCGAATGCCACATGCTCTACAATGTCACGACCATGGCTACCACCTGGCATACGGTGGCGACAAGGGATGCAGGCCTGCTGAAAAAGCAGCTGGATATCCTCGCGGGGCTCCCGCGGGATTACCTGTTCCTCAATTACCTGCGCTGCCATGATGATATCGGCTGGGGCCTGGATTATGCTGAACTGGAAAAGCAGGGCATGCGCGAAGTGCCGCATAAGATGTACCTGAACGATTATTTCCGGGGATATACGGGGAACAGCGTCAGCAGGGGCGAGCTCTATAATTTTGACCCGGTGACAAAGGACGGCAGGTTCTGCGGGACCACAGCCTCCATGTGCGGCATCGAAAAGGCTTTGCAGGAAAAGGATGAGGCAGCTCTGGACAGGGCGATACGCTTTGACCTGACGCTTCACGCCTATATGTTCATGCAGTCCGGCATACCCGTGCTCTACAGCGGGGATGAGATCGGCCAGCTCAACGACTACACCTATCTGGAGGATCCTTACAAGAAGGAGGATTCCCGCTATATCCACAGAGGCCGCATGAGATGGGATCTGGCGGAGAACATCGATGCGGAGGGGACTTACGAGAACCGCGTGTTCAACGGGCTCGACAGGCTTGAAAAGATCCGCAAGGCAGAAAAGGCGTTCCGCGCGGACGCGGATTTCTTTACCCTGGAAACCTACGATAAAGCCGTCATCTGCATCGGGCGTTACCTGGAGGGAGAGAAGCTGCTGGGTATCTTCAACTTCAGTGAGAATGACAGGACAGCCTGGATCAACGAGAAAAACGAACTGTATACGGATCTCGTGACCGGCGATATCCTGGAGGCAAAGGGCGTCGGCATAGAGGCGTACGGCTTCAAGTGGCTCAAAAGGCGCTGATGGAAACTATCCGGCAAAAGGAGGAGATCACTACGGCTTATCTGAACGAGGAACAGCTTGCCTGGTGTGACAAGCACCTGGAGGAGGCGCAGGAGCTGCTGCGAACGCTGGGCCGTATCCCGGCGCCTTCGCATGATGAAGGCCGCCGCGCCGCCTTTGTAAGGGACTGGCTAGCAGCCGCCGGGGCGGAAAACTTGCGCATAGATGAAGCGCAGAACGTGGTATACACGGTGCGGGATGAGGGCGGCCCTGTCAATATCGTCATGGCGCATACGGATATCGTGTTTCCGGATACGGAGCCGCTTGCGATGCGCGAGGAAAACGGCAGGCTTTACGCGCCTGGCATCGGCGATGACACGGCGAACCTCGTAAACCTGATGATGGCGGCAAAGTATCTGATCGAAAACGGCGTGCCCGCGGGCGGAAACCTGGTGATCGTCGCCAACAGCTGTGAGGAGGGCCTGGGCAACCTGAAGGGCAGCCGCCTGATCATGGAGACCTATTCCGGAAGGGTGGAGGAATTCATCTCTCTGGACGGAGGGCTTGGGCACATCGTGAATGACGCGGTAGGCTCCGTCCGCATGCGGGTGACCATCAATGCGCAGGGCGGGCATTCGTACAACAATTTCGGCAACACCAACGCCATTGCGCAGATGTCGGAGCTGGTGACCGAGCTCTATAAAAAGAAGGCGCCTGCGGGCGGTACGTATAATGTGGGCGTCATAGAGGGCGGCACGACTGTGAACAGCATCTGCGCCAGGTGCAGTATGCTCTGTGAATACCGCTACGGCACAAGGGCCGCGCAGGAGGACCTTGCCGCGTATTTTGAAAAGACGATACGGGATTTCCGGGAGAAGGGCTTTGATATCCTGGTTGAAACGCTCGGGATACGCCCGTGCGCGGACAACGTGGACGGTGTGAAGCTCGCTTCCCTGACGACGCGTATGGCGGCGATACAGAAGGAATATACCAGCTGGGATTGCCGCATCACCGCCGGCTCGACCGATGCCAACAGCGCTCTCAGCCTCGGCATTCCCGCGGTCACATTCGGAACGGTTTCGGGCGAAGGCGCGCATACCCGCGGCGAGTGGGTGGAGATGGCATCGATGCGCACAGGCCTGAAGGTCGCCCTGGCTGCAGTCCTCACGCAGATCGGGTAAGTCTTCAGATACACCGGATAAGGAGAAAGACTATGGCGGACGAAAAGAAACTGACCAACGCGGAACGCAGGGCAATGGGCCTCCTCTGGCGCGATGACGGGGAAAACATGGGCAGGCAGATGATCGCCCGGGCGCTTTGCCAGGATTTCAACCACACCCGGCCGAATGAGATCGAAAAGCGGCAGGAGATACTCAAGCAGCTTCTCGGCTATATCGGTGAAGGCGTCTGGATCGAGCCGCCCATTACCATGGCGATGGGCAATACCGTGTCCATCGGAGAGGGCACCTACATCAATTCCAACCTGACCCTGGTGGATGACTACAAGATCACCATCGGCAGTCATGTCCTGATCGCGCCGAACGTGACCACGAGCGTGACAAATCACCCGCTGCATTACAAGCTGCGCCCCCATGGGGAGATGATATCCAAGGAGATCGTCATAGGGGATCATGTGTGGATCGGCACCAATGTCTTCATAGGCGCGGGTGTCACCATTGGGGAAGGCAGCGTGATAGGCGCGGGCAGCGTGGTCCTCAAGGATATACCGCCCATGTCCCTTGCGGCAGGCGTACCCTGCAAAGTGATACGGGAGATCACCGATGAGGATCTGAAGCAGATCGAACCTATTCCGGAAGACTGAGGGATATTCGGGAAACGATATCGGAGGAGGGCAATACGATGACGGAAAATGAAAAAATGGCGGCGGGCCTTATCTACGATCCGGGCGATGAGGAGATCATGTCGGAGCAGCGTCCCTACGGGCAGAAGCTGTGGGAGTTCAATCAGCTGAGCCCGGCGGAATTTGCCAAAAAACAGGCGTACATGCACGAGGTGTTTGCCGAATGCGGTGAGCACTGTTATATAGAGCTCCCCTTCCGCGCCAACTGGGGCGGGGCGCACCTGCACCTTGGAAACGGCGTATATGCCAACTTCGGCATGACGCTGGTGGATGACGGCCACATCTATGTGGGAAACCAGGTCATGTTCGGGCCCAACGTCATGATGACCACGGCCAACCATCCCATCGAGCCGGCTTTCCGGAAAAAGGGATACCAGTACAACAAGGATATCCACATAGGGGATAATGCCTGGATCGGCGCGGGCGTGCAGATCATGCCGGGCGTCACCATAGGAGAGAACAGCGTGATAGGCGCGGGGAGCGTGGTAACCCGCGATATCCCTGCCAATGTGATAGCGCTGGGCGTGCCCTGCAGGGTCATAAGAGAGATAGGGGAACGGGACAGGGAGTTCTTCTTCCGGGATGAGAGGATCAACTGGGAGGATTACCCGGAGATCCGCAGGGATATGGAATGATATCATACGGGCATGCGGCTTTCGGTACCGCGTGTCCGCTTTTTTTGCTTTAGGAGGCGGCTGTATATGAAAAGGTTGTTCCTGTTTGCGATGCTGATCGCGCTGATCGCATTCCCGGCTCTGGCGGATGACGCTTTGCCGGAATGGGAGGCGATACTGCCCGAAAGCTATGAAACAAGCGGCTTGTATTATCCTGTTGTGTATGTATTGCCGGGCGATGCTTCTTCCATGGATGAAAGCGGCCTTGCCCGGGCGCTGATGGATGCCCCCGGGCTGGATATGATCGTGGTACGCATGGCGCTCCCGGAAGGCGCGGAGGCGATGGAAGCCCTGCACAGCGTCATCGCGCAGGCGGATGCCGCTTACCGTACCATTCCGGATGCGCAGCATCGCATTGCCGCGGGCACCGGCGCAGGCGGATATCTTGCCTATATCGCCGCCTTGGAGGAGGAACCGCTTTTCGGCTCCGCCGTCTCCATACGCGGTGATCTCGCAAGCGAAGAGAACCCCTGGCTGAAGGAATACGGGCAGGTAAGGGACCTCATGCGGCAAAAGCGGCGCCGGGTGCCGGATTTCTTTGAAAAGACGTACACCTACCTGGATACCCCTGCAGACGACCTATGGACGGATCTGCCCGGCTCGACAGACGACATAGGCTCCCTCATGATCGG
>DBXA01000024.1:0-873 GCA_002309235.1 Christensenella sp. UBA1224
AGGTCTTCCGCCATGATGCGGTTGGACTTCTCTATTGCTTTCGCCAGCACTCCGGGGAGTACGGCGGCCTGTTGCTCCTGATCGATCTTGGAGGATACCAGCTGCCGCAACGCCGCGACGACGGACTCATCCTTCGCTTGCTGGGGCGGGTATTGCCTTGGCACCAGGCTGATGGCCTTGGCAGGACAGGCCTCAGTGCACGCGCCGCAGCCGATGCATTTCTCCACATCGATCACGCTGTTTTCAGTATCCGATGCGCCTGTGGGACAGACGTACAGGCACAGGCAATCCTTCTCGCAGAAGCGAATGTTTCTCACAGCATATTTATCGCCCATGACATCAACTCCCTATCTTTTCCAGCTTGCGGTTGGGTACCTTGCACACCGGGCAAAGTTCCGGCGGTGTATCGCCCACATAGACGAAACCGCAGATGGTGCACACCCAGACGCCGGTATCCTTGAGCATCGCCTCTCCTTCCCGGGTATACCGGGCGAGCAGCGACTGGAGCATGCGCGTTACCTTCTCACTCCAAACCAGGCTGCGCAATGCACCTCGATCCCTGATCTGGCCGCAGACGGCATTTGCGGTCGGGTAGCCTTCAGACAGATCCTGTTCGATCTTCCCAAGCAGGGAATCAAAGGCGGGGTCGGCGATCGGTTCTGCCCATTCCCTGAGCCAGTCTGCCAGCCGCGTAAACGCGGCAGCCTGGTCGGTCTTGTACTGCTTTTCGCAGCCCCGAGCCAGGTTGGAGCACACCGCGCTCAGTTCCATGGCAGTCAGCGGACGCAGGTCTGAGGGAAGTGCGGGCACAGGATCGGAAGATGCGGTCTGTTGTGCCCCTTCAGGACGAAAGTCTGCTTTAGCTGCGCCGCA
>DBXA01000024.1:1007-2061 GCA_002309235.1 Christensenella sp. UBA1224
TTCCCGCAGCGCCATATGGATCTGCCCGGCGGTCAGGTGCCTGGATGAATTGACGATGATATCCGGAATCAGTCGGGTATGCTTCGTCGAGAAACTCATCCTTTGGAATGATCCTATTATATTGGNNCATATGTGGTGTAAGTCAATCATAACCCCATACAAGCTGTATACAAGGCCCTTTTCTCTCGGAAAATCGATCAGGCTGCCGATCACTCCAGGGCCGCAGCTGCATTCTTCTATCAGCCGTTTTGCCTGGATCACGTGATCTTCCGTCCCGGAGAGGATCCGGAGCAGCCGATCCGTGCACACCCGTCAAAAGGCATGCGCCGGGCATTTACGGCTGCCTCATTGCACATGAGTGATGAACCTGCAGTGATAAAGCTGCAGCATACGATAGACAGGTACCGGTCGGGATCTTTTTTCAGTGCGGCGCCGTCAAATAAAACGGATGTGTAATGCATGAATTCAACGAGAGAAGAGGATGAAAACATGAACAACTGTGGGAAACGATTTGTCCTGATATTGACAGCCGTTTGGCTTATGTGCCTGGCGCTTGCGGCAGGGGCTGCTGCGGAGACGGGGCTTGCCAACCCCTGGGAGGGGACCACCGCTGAGGAACTGGCGCGGTTTCCCGGCGTGACCTTCGGCGTCCCGGAGGGTGCGGAGGATATCGAATATCGGCTGCTGAGAGAGGATGCGCTGGCCGAGATGCAGTTCACCTGGCATGATCTGCGCTATTGCGCCCGCATCAAGCCTGCGGCGGAATTCGAGGATATTTCAGGTCTGTACTATGAATGGACACATGAGATGCCCTGTCGAGTCAGCTGGTGTGTCGGCGTGGATCGGCGCTGTATCGGCGAGAACGAGACCGTGGACGTATCCCTGTGGTATGATGCCGTGTCTGGCCTGATGTACTCGGTGTCCACCAGTGCGCCCGACCTGGATGGCTTCGACATCGGGGCCGTCGCCGACCGGCTGTATATGCCTGCCAGGGGGAAGATGGAACCCTTCCCCGTAGTGGATGCGCAGGCGCTCCTGACGGACTGCACCGGCT